>JAUNUA010000005.1:0-13501 GCA_030538435.1 Brachybacterium sp. | reverse complement strand
TTCGTCACCGACCACGTCGAGGTGATCTGGGACCTGGACACCGAGGCGAAGGAGACTGCCGAGGAGCACCAGCTCGCGTTCCGGCGCGTCGCCACCTCCGGCGCGGACCCGCGCTTCGTCTCCGCGCTCGCCGACCTCGTGCAGGAGCGGCTGGACCCGGACCGCGCCCGGCCCCACGTCGCCGACTTCCCGCCGATGCCGGACGTGTGCGGAACCGGCTGCTGCCGGAACGCCAAGAGCGGCATCGTCCCCACCACCTCCGCGGTGGACTCCGCCGCCGACATCGAGCAGTTCGCCGGGCCGGAGGCGGCGCGCGCCTACGAGGGGCGCCCGTGACGCTGCGGATCGGCACCCGGGCCTCCGCCCTGGCGCTGGCCCAGTCCGGGCAGGTGGGCCGTGCCCTCGCCGGGCAGGACGTCGAGCTGGTGCACGTGCGCACCCACGGCGATGCCGACCGCAGCACCCCGCTAGCGCAGCTCGGCGGCACCGGCGTGTTCGTCACCGCCGTCCGCGGGGCACTGCTGGACGGGGATGTCGACGTGATCGTCCACTCCTGCAAGGACCTGCCGACCACCCCTGTCGACGGCATCACCATCGCCGCGATTCCCGCCCGCGAGGACCCACGGGACGCGCTGTGCGCGCGCGGGGGACGCACCCTTGCCGAGCTGCCCGACGGTGCCCGGGTCGGCACCGGGTCCCCGCGGCGCGCCTCGCAGCTGCGCCGCGCCCGCCCCGACCTGCAGGTGGTGGGGATCCGCGGAAACGTCGGAACGCGCCTTGCCCGCGCGCTCGGCGAGAACGCAGACCTGGACGCGGTGGTGCTCGCCGCCGCCGGTCTGCAGCGCCTGGGCAGGGACGAGGTCATCAGCGAGCTGCTGCCGACGGACGTGCTGGTCCCCGCCCCCGCCCAGGGGGCGCTGGCTGTGGAGTGCCGCACCGCCGACGCCGAGGGCAGCGACCTTGCCGGGGCGCTCGCCGCCGTCGACGACCTCGCTACCCGCACCGCGGTGACAGCGGAGCGGGCGCTGCTGCGGGCCCTTGAGGCAGGCTGCTCCGCACCCGTCGGCGCCTACGGGCGCCGGGAGGGGGACCAGGTAGTCCTGGATGCCGTGGCGATCAGCTATGACGGCACCCGCGCCGTCGAAGGACGCACCCAGGTGGCGCTGCCGGAGCCTGCTGACGCGGCTGTCGCCGCGGCGCAGGCCCTCGGCGAGGCTCTCGCGAAGGACATGCTGGGCCGGGGCGCCGGGCAGATCATCACCGCTGCCGCGCAGGAGCTCGGGTGAGCGACATGCCCCGGGTGCTGATCGCCCGGCCACCGGGCCGCGGTGCTCAGCTCGCCCAGCTCCTGATCGAGGCGGGTTGCGCCGTC
Source organism: Brachybacterium sp. (assembly GCA_030538435.1). Lineage (GTDB taxonomy): Bacteria > Actinomycetota > Actinomycetes > Actinomycetales > Dermabacteraceae > Brachybacterium. Next base: position 12,129 of record JAUNUA010000005.1, on the reverse strand, counting down.
GAGCAGCATCCCCTGGTCGATCTCGACCTCGAGCAGGGACCCGAGCTCGCCGATGCGCTCCGCGCCCTCGCCGCGGGCGACGTGGATGCGCTCGTGCTCACCTCCCGCACCGCGGTCGAGGCGCTGGTCGCCATGCTCCCGGCGGGGGTCGAGAACCTCACGATCGCGCAGGCCGTGCAGGTGGTGGTGGTCGGGGACGGCACCGCCGCGGCCCTCCGCGACGCCGGGCGGGAGCCCGACGTGATCGCCGCCGGGTCGGGGGCCGCGCTCGTCGATGCCATGCCCGCGCCATCCCAGCATCGCGGGGGCCCGCCCCGGGTGCTGTTCTCCGCCTCCGCGGCCGCCGCGCCCACCGTGCCCGAGGGCCTCGCCGCTCGCGGCTGGGAGGTCCGCACCGTCGTCGCCTACCGGCCCCGCTCCCTGGACCTGCCGGAGGCCGCGGCGGCGCGCCTTCGCGCCGGCCAGTACGCGGCGCTCATCGCGACCAGCCCCATGATCGCCCGACGCGCCGCGGAGCTCGGCACCCCGCCGACCACCCCCGTCGTCGTCATCGGCGCGCCCACCGAGGCCGCCGCCACCGCCTCCGGGCTGCGGGTCGCGGCGCGCGCGGCCGCACCCACCGATGCCGCTCTCGCCACCGCCACCCGTCAGGTGCTGGCCGCGGGTGAGGGAACGAACGCCCCTCTCGACGCGCCCCGCCCGGGGCCGGAAGGATGACCACCATGCTCCAGAACCCGACCGGGCCGAGCATCCGGCCCCGCCGCCTGCGCCGCAGCACCGCCCTGCGCTCGCTGGTCCGCGAGACCACAGTGCGCCCCGCGGACCTGGTGCTGCCGATGTTCGTGCGTGAGGTCGTGACCGAGCCCCGACCGATCGGTTCCATGCCCGGCGTGCACCAGCACTCGATGGACTCACTGGTCGAGGCCGCCGTCGAGGCCGTGCAGCGCGGGGTGGGCGGACTGATGCTCTTCGGGGTGCCGACCGCGAAGGACGCCGTCGGTTCCGGGGCGAGTGACCCGAACGGGATCCTGAACCGTGCGCTTTCCCGACTGCGCGCCGAGCTCGGCGAGGACACCGTCCTGATGTCCGACCTGTGCCTGGACGAGTTCACCGACCACGGCCACTGCGGAGTCCTGGACGGCTCCGGGCACGTCGACAACGACGCCACTCTGGAGCGGTACCGCGAGATGGCCCTCGCCCAGGCCGCAGCGGGCGCGCACCTGCTGGGACCCTCCGGGATGATGGACGGCCAGATCGCCGCGATCCGGGACGCCCTGGACGGTGCGGGTCATACTGACGTGGGCGTCTACGCCTACACGGTGAAGTACGCGAGCGCCTTCTACGGGCCGTTCCGCGAGGCCGTGGACTCCTCGCTCACCGGCGATCGCCGCACGTACCAGATGGATCCGGCGAACCGGGTCGAGGCGCTGCGCGAGCTCGACCTCGACGTCGCCGAGGGCGCGGACCTGGTGATGGTCAAACCCGGCATGCCCTACCTCGATGTGCTGCGCGACGTCGCTGAGGCCGCCCCAGTGCCGGTGGGCGCGTACCAGGTCTCCGGCGAATACGCGATGATCGAGGCGGCCGCGGCGAACGGCTGGATCGATCGCGACCGGGCGATCCTCGAGGCTCTGCTCGCCTTCCGCCGTGCGGGTGCCTCCACCGTCCTCACCTACTACGCGAGCGAGGTCGCCGACTGGTACGCCCGCGGCCTTCCCGACCATCTCGCGGAGTTCGCCTGAGCCGCGCGGCGACGCGCCGCGGCGACCGGCGACCCTGACGCCCCAGACCCCCACCTCTCGAGGAGAGACCCGTGACTGATCAGACCCCCGCCGCCGTGGGCGGCGAGCTGTCCCAGCAGCTGTTCGACAAGGCCCGCCGGATCATCCCCGCTGGGGTGAACTCCCCGGTGCGGGCGTTCGGCTCCGTCGGCGGCACCCCGCCGTTCATCCGTGAGGCCGCCGGCGCGCTGCTGCGCGACGTCGACGGCACCGAGTACGTCGACCTGGTCGGATCCTGGGGGCCGATGATCCTCGGGCACGCGAATCCGCGGGTCGTGGAGGCGGTGCAGGAGGCTGCCGGGAGGGGACTGTCCTTCGGCGCGCCCCAGCCGGGTGAGGTCTCCCTCGCCCAGGAGGTCGTCGACCGCGTCGGCCCCGTCGAATCGTTGCGTCTGGTGAACTCCGGCACCGAGGCGACGATGAGCGCGCTGCGGGTGGCCCGCGCCGCCACCGACCGGGACGTGGTGGTGAAATTCGCCGGCTGCTACCACGGGCACGTCGACGCGCTGCTCGCCGAGGCCGGCTCCGGGGTCGCGACCTTCGCCCTGCCCGGCTCCGCCGGGGTCACGGCCGCGACCGCCCGGGACACGGTGGTGCTGCCCTACAACGACCGGGATGCCGTCGCGGCGCTGTTCGCCGAGCGCGGCAGCGAGATCGCGGCGATCGTCACCGAGGCGGCGCCCGCCAACATGGGTGTGGTCCCCCCGTCCGCGGAGGACGGCGGGTTCAACCGCTTCCTCGCCGAGGTCGCCCACGCACACGGGGCGCTGCTGATCAGTGACGAGGTCCTGACCGGTTTCCGCGCCTCCCACGAGGGGTACTACGGGATCGACGGTGAGGGCTGGGCGCCGGACCTGATGACCTTCGGGAAGGTGATCGGCGGGGGCCTGCCGGTGGGTGCCTTCGGCGGCCGCCAGGACCTGATGGAGCTGCTGGCGCCGCTCGGGCCCGTCTACCAGGCGGGCACGCTGTCGGGGAACCCGCTGGCCACAGCGGCGGGGCTGGCAACGTTCGCGGGCCTCGACGACACCGCGTACGAGGCCATCGGGGAGGCCTCGCAGACGCTGCAGCAGATGGTCACCGCCGCCTTCGACGAAGCCGGTGTGCCCCACACGATCCAACGCGCCGGGACCCTGTTCTCCGTGTTCTTCCGCGACGGCGAGGTCCGGAGCTACGAGGACGCGCGGACGCAGGACACCGCCGCATTCAGCCGGTTCTTCCACGCCATGCTGGAGGGCGGGGTGTACCTGCCGCCGTCCGCGTTCGAGGCGTGGTTCGTCTCCACCGCCCACACCGATGCCGTGCTGGACCGTATCGGCGCGGTGCTGCCCGCGGCGGCGCGGGCCGCCACGTCTGCCTGAGGAGCCGCCCTGTGGCCCGCCCGAGCCGCCGCACCCTCGCCGTCGCCGCGGCGGGGCTGCTGCTGTCCGGGTGCGGGGGTGAGACCCCGGGGCTCGCCCCCGGGGATGCCGCCGAGCGTTACGAGGCGGTGCGCACGGGGATCATCGAGGCGCTCGGCGCCACGGTCGAGGATTTTCGCACTGAGACGAGCTCTTCGGCGCAGGAGCGGGACGGATCCTGCGTCCTTGACCTCGGTTCCTGGGTGAGCGAGGACGAGCAGCTGATCCAGCGGGAACTGTCGAACTGGCAGCCGCTGCTCCGGCCGATCAACGTGGTGCTGCACGAGTACGGCTTCGCGCGGATCGATGGCTTCGAGAGGCTCGCGGACGGTGCTTTCGGTTTCGAGAGCACCGACGAGGCGGGGGCCCTCCTCCGGGTGGCGGTCGAGGACGAGGCCACCAGCCGGATCGCGATCACCGGGGTCGTGATCGATACCGAGGACTGCACCGAGGCCGGGCTCCAGATGCCAACCCCCACGGTTACCTCAAATAGGTTAACCCAGCGACCTCTTGGGCGCTCGCGCGAATATGGGGCCAGCACCTGTTGTGCGGGCCCCATATCGCGACTTTAAGGGTGTGATCTCTCAGGACATTGGTGACGGTTCTGTGTCAGGACATCGGTGACAGTTGGTGTGTCAGGACTTCCGTGACAGTCGGGTCAGCGCGGGGGTGATTTCCAAGGCCAGGGCCGCGCCGAAGTAGTTCTTCCCGTCGGGTGTGCCTCTGGGACCGGGGGCGGGGTAGGTGACGAGGACTTCCCCATCGCTGGACGCTATGACCACGGTGTTGGCGTCCCAGGCGGCGTGCACACTCATGCCGGCCAGGGCTTTGCCCAGATGGAACATGACGCCCTGAATCTGTACCAGCCCGATGGTGCTGACGATCCGAGTGCCCGTTCCTTCGGAACCCGGTCCCCAGCTCACTCGTCGACGAGAGCGTCGCCGGGACTGGCCGTGGGGCAGCTCGATCTCCCCGGGAGGTTCCGGAGGCTCGGCTTTGGGTGTCTGCATCCAGGCGCTCAACGGAGTGATCCGCTCAGGGAGCGCCTGATGCGGTCGCTGCGTGTTGTAGATGATCTCGAACTCGTCCAACTGCGTTTGAAGCTCCTCCAGGGACTCTGCCATGGGCTGCTTCGACAGCCACTGGGTCAGGGTCCGGTGGAACCTTTCGTTCTTCCCCTGGGTGCTCGGCTTGTAGGGCTTTCCGGTGATCGCTTCGACCCCTAAAGACCTGAGGTAGTCCAGCAACGGTGAGGACCGACCCATTCTGCTGGGGTTCAACGCGGTCCCGTTGTCCGAGAGGAACCGGCGAGGGACACCATGTTTGGTGATGGCCCTGCGCACCACCTCCACCGCGGCCGGTCCGCTCTCCGATGGAGCGGCCAGGGAGGAGACCTGAAATCGTGAGTGGTCATCGATGACCTGGAAGATCACGCACGTTCGACCACCGGTAAGGACCCAGCCCGTGGCATCGATCTGCCAGCAGTCGTTCGGTGAGGGATAGACGAACGGTCGCCACGAGGATCGAGGGCGTTTCCTCGGCTCTGGGGCCACGACGCCCGCGCGACGGAACGCCCGCGCGAGCGTTGCCGGTGAGGGTGCTGCCATGCCCAAGGCGCGCAATTTGTCGCTGACGCTGATCGGGCCGTTGTCCAGTCCCGAGTCCTCGAGCAACCGCCGGACCTTCAAGGCCTGCTCAATGGTGTCATCCGGTATGCGTGACGGGGAGGTCTTCGGGCGACGGGACCGGGGTTCCACGGCTGCGGCTGGCCCATCGACGCGAGCCCGTTTCCGTAGCTCGTAGAACGTCTTGCGTGAGATGCCCTGCTCCCGGCAGAACACCGAGACCGCACCCCGCGGCGCGTCACTGGGCCACTGCACGATGGCCAGACGCACCCGGGGATCAACAGGACGATTGGCCGGTGACGAGGACGAAGGTGTCATCGGCCATTCTCAGCCCCGAAGTGTCACCACCAGACACCCTCGAACCGTCACCGATGTCCCGACACAGAACTGTCACCAAAGTCCCGCGACATCACAAAATTCCCATAGTCATATAGGTTCTTAGCTGACGCTATTCGAGTTGCCAAACCAAAGTAGCGTTTAGAAATCTATTGATGGAGTAGCTGGGCACATGGGTCATGCTCGATGGGCAATATGATGAGCTGCAGTCAGATAATGCTCTCCGGGCTACCGATCGGTCGGATCTCGTTTTGGGCCGTACCTTGTCGTTGATGGAGCCTGGCTGCGAGGCACATCCAGCTCGGGGTAGGCACTTGTAGGAGTGCAGGGTCCCGAACAGCAACCCCACCGTCCCCTGCATGAATCGCGCTGGGGTGCAGTTGCATTCCGCAACTTCGACGCAGTCGGAGACCTACTACTCCAAAAACAGGTCCGTTACCCGAGACCGGAGTGGGAGGCCGATCACGGTCCCCCTTGCCAAGATCTACTGAAGGCAATGTCTCCGTGGTGGAGATACTCGTTCCGGTGTGCAAGTCGCCCATGTTCAAGACTCTCGAAGTGATGTGCCTACTACTGGTTGGGCTACGGCGTAGAAAGTCAAATCTCGAGCTTGGTAGGCGCGCTAAATGCTGAGTCGACAGAAAGTCAGGCGTCGAAGTCCAGATTACGGAGGCCCTAGGCCCATTCATTCATCTGCTCGGCCAAGACTGCACCGATCAGGTGACCGCTTGCCTCGCGACTCGGAGGCTGCCGACAGAGCCATGCGGCGTACGATCTCGTTGTCGAGGCGCTCGTGAGGTAAGCGGACCAACGCTGCACCTAGGCATCCTCGGTGACGACCGCGAATGGTTAGTGGTGGGTGCGGTTGGCCTCACCATGCGCGGTAGGCGCGTCGACCAGCCCCGGGTACGCGCCGGATGCCACCCGAAGCGCTCCCGCGACACCGTGGGTGACAGGTTCTGCAACGAAGCTCGTGCAAGCCGCACTAGTCTCGGAGGTCGCAACGCGCACAGCAGGTACCGCCCGGTACGAGTACCCTTTGATTTGATCGAGAACTTCGCGACGGTGTTAGTGATGCGTCCGCACTCGCAACCCCGTCAACCGTCAGCGCACCGACCCCCAGAAACGTAACTGTGCCGGCCGGACTAAAGGCGAGGTGGCGTTACCGCTCTGCATGCTCGTCGAGATTGGCTACCCCCGCTGACTCGGGACTTCTTAAGGCTGCTAATAACCCGGTGCTTTAAGGTCAAAGCTGGGCCGTGGAAGTATACACCCGCGGGATAGCAATTTCCCTCATCTGCGATCAGCGGGACCCAAGTCGCGAACGAGTTCAGCCATTTCTTCTACCCAGGCCCTCAGGCACCGGAGGTAAACTCTCAAACCTTTTTTTTGACGTAGTATTTTTCCCGCCCGCCAGCGCCAAGATTGCGAAAGGCGCAAAGTAGGTTATCCCCAATGCATACCGGCCGGAAGAATCTAAGGGTGAAATCAGCATCACACCGCAGTGGAGCGCCAGCGGAAGAGCCCAGACCCAAGCCCCTGGCCGCCGAAGAGCAATAGCCGCCGTTGCCAGCAGGATCACCATCACTATACGTGTCGAGCTGTTGCCCCAGTAGAACAGCCATTCGCTGGAGTTCACATCGAGTGCGAATGCCTCAATTGCTTCGCGAGCTTCCTTGTTCGTGAAGTCGTCGCTTAGGTGGTTCTCTCCGTCGACAGATATTTCGGAAATGCTGTCATCGGAACGGATCGACGGCCTATTGTCTCGCGACTGTGTGAGAGGGTCAAAGAACCGGAACGAGGTCAGGAGGACGCCGTTGGTAATCATGTCGGGCTCGTCTTGTGCCAGACGAAGCCATATCGCGTCGAATTGTGCAGCTTCTTCCGCGGTGACTTCCTGCCAACGATATGCGCCGTCACGAAATCCTGCACCTCGCACCGGCGCCATAGTGGCCGGAATGTAGTTTTCCCGCATGACCTCAATATCGAAGATGCGGTCGAGGGCTTGTCGGTCTTCCCCGGAGAGGGCATCGGGCCGCTCTCGCAGCGTGAGCGCCATCGACTGGATCTGCAAGCCCTGACCCGCCAACGGGTCCCCCGGTATGATGCGATCTTGGTCGACTCCGATCCTCAACGCCATTTGAAACGCAATCAGTGGAATCACAGCTCCGATCAGCAACAGCTTCACGGTAGTCCAGTCGCGACGCGACATCGCGACGAGGGCGATCATCACGACGATGATCGGAAGTGCGAACTTTGCAGAATTAAGGGCGATCAGGGTAACCGCAGCCCACTCGAACCACCTGAACGACCCCGGGGATCCATTCGAGCGCACGTGATCGACCGCAAGCGCTAAGAGCCACACGAAGGCGGCTGCGAAGAGGGGGTTCTTTGCGATTGCCATGGCCCAGAAGGCGACGGGGAAGCCACTTGCGATGACGGCGATGATAAACAACGGGGCCGCGATCGAATGCGGTGTCCACCGGCCGAGCAGCTGACCGGCACGCCCGAAAGCCACCAGCGTAAAGATCACTTGCGTGACCACAAGCGCGATAAAGCCTGCTTCGAAATTCCCGTAGAGATCGAGACTCGCGCCGAGAACGCTGCCGTAGAGCAGCGTCAGGAAGGCGTTGTGGTGATTCGACAGCATGACCTCGTCGTTCGGGATGAGGTAGGTGCCGGTCGGGTAGACGTCGAACGGTGGATAGTCGAAGATCGCGCGCGTCCCCAGAACCTCCCGCGTCTGCATGATGAGATCCGCATTTGAGGTCCCCGGGAACTGCATGATGAATACGGGGGACCATGCCACGAGCACGACCAGAGCAAGCCTCCACCAGCGCGCCTGGACCCACTTCGACGCCGCAATCGCTCGGTCTAGCACCGACGGCCGCACTGGCGAGTCATACGAAGCGCGCCTCAGGCTCTGTGTGCAGGCAGCGATGAGACTGCCCAGCAGCAGCGTGTAGACGACCACCGAGCACAGAAAAGCACCCAAGGTCACGCGGCGGTGCGATCTCGCCACGTCGAAGAACAGGATCCATTCCGTGTCGACGTCGACGTTGCGATGCAACCACCCCATGGTCGAGAAGATAGATAGCACTACGACTACTACGACACATGCAAGGATTCCCACGAATTGGGCTGATCTGTCTCCCAAGTGCCGATACCGGTCCGGGCCGGTCCTCCGAAGCCTCATGGACGTCACTTTCCTGGAGCCGTTCCGCCCTGCCGTCCGCGGCCCGACCCGCGTGAGGACTGAACGAGCTCGGCGATCAGGTCGGCCTGCTGCGCGGAGCGCTCCTTCACGTCCGGCAGGTGCGCATCGAGCTTCTGCTGGACCTCGTCGCGGCGGGCGTCGAGCTCCTCGAACCGGCTGGACAGGTACTCCGGTGTCAGCTGGTCGTGTCCGAAGGCCCATTCCTCCAGCTCGAACATTTCCAGCACCTCGCGGTACTTGTGGCTCCAGCCGATCACCAGGGTCGGCACCGCCATCGCGAGCGAGGACACCATCGCGTGGAAGCGGCTGGCGACGAACAGGTGGCAGCGACCGATCAGGTAGCGCAGGTGCTGGGAGCCGAGCTCCCGGTCGATGAACATCAGGTCATCGCCGAGGCGCAGCCGGGCATGGATCTCGCGGCACAGCGGGAGGTCATTGTTGTGGGTCTTGTCGGTGCCAGTGCGGACGCTGTGCGGCAGCAGCAGTACCTTCTTGCCCTGGGCGCGCAGGTCCTCGATGAAGGTGACGACCTGGCCCACGTAGTCGGCGTCGCGGGCGTCGACCTTCTTCTGCAGGACGACGCTGGGGCACACACCCACGACGTCACCCTCCTCGAAGAACGACAGGTCGACGAGCTTCCCCACCTCCTGCTCCTCGGTGCCGTCGAGTTCAAGCGAGAACGCATAGTCGGCGCCGGCGTAGAGGTTCGCGAGGCCCAGGCCCTCGGCGTACTCGTGGGTGATGCGGCCGCGGGTCACCAGGGTCGCGACCTTCGGCAGGAAGGTCTTCGAGGCCCACCTGTTGATGGGGTTGGTGAAGGGGCCGACGGCCTGGGCGCACTTGAACACCGGGGTGCGGGTGTTCAGGGCCGGCAGGATCGAGGCGACGTTGTACAGCAGGAACTTTTCCCGGCCGTCGGTGAAGGTGATGCCTCCCTGGTCCAGCAGGACGTCGCTGCGGGTGAGGGCCTTCACGGCGCGGGAGGTGCGCTCCAGCAGGGGCCGCAGGAACGGCAGCACACGGTGGGCGAGCGCGAGGGTGTTGATGGTGACGCCGAGCTGCCGGGGGTTCGCCGGGATCACGGTGAGGTGCGGGTAGGGGTTCTGCGCCCGATCTTCCTCCGGGTACATGCTCAGCAGCGTGTACTCCACCTCGCCGAGGCGCTCGTCGAGGGTCTGGATGGCGCTCTCGAGCATCGCTGAGGCGCCCTTGTTGCCGGACAGGGCTGATCCGATGATGGTGATGCGGGCGGGGGTCATGGGCGCGTCTCCTTGGGAAGGGTTCGTCGGATGAGCAGGTACATCAGCGCCACCAGCGCGTCGGCGAAGGTGGCGAGCAGACGGGCGAGCAGGGCGATGATGATCGCCTCGGGGGCGGACACGTACTGACTGAGCACCAGCACGATCACCGCCTCGCGCACCCCGATGCCGCTGGGCACGAGCACCGCGAGGATGCCGATGGCGCCGGCGAGAGCGTAGGTGGCGGCGAAGGGCAGCCACATCCCCGGGCCGATGTCGCTGACCGTGTGGGCGATCAGCACGAAGCCGACACCATTGATGGCGCGAGGGATCACGAACTCCAGCGAGGACAGCAGCGCCTGCGGACCGGACAGGAAGTACTCCCGGGGCAGAGGCTGCTTCAGGACCTTCTTCGCGGGAAGGTCGAGGATGCGTCGGAACGCCGGGGGGTACAGCACGATCGCGATCGGGATCAGCACCAGCAGCGGGGCGACCATCAGGGCGAGGTCCTGGCCGAAGACGGCAGGGCCGACACTGAGCATAAGGATCACCGCGGCGGGCACGATCGAGGCGAGCTGCAGGAAGACATTCTCGTAGATGAACGAGATCACGATCAAACTGCGGCTGATGCCCTTCTTGCCCGCCCACAGCACCTTGTTGGCTACCGATCCGACCTGGCCCGGGATGTACTTCAGGATCCAGGACAGGGACTGCACCGCGATCGCTTCGCGGGTGGTGACTTCAGCGCTCGGGTCCAGCCACCGCACGATCCGGGCCCAGGCCATCCCGGTGGCCGCGATGGCCAGGGCAAAGCTGAGCGTGGCGGGGATCCACAGCCAGCTGAAGCCGAGGTCACGCTCCTGGACCGCGGTCCAGTTGTCGATGAGGGCGCGGGTGAACAGGAACCCGACGACGCCGACGACGAGGATCGTGACGCCCCAGCGCAGTGCCCGCTTCAGCCCGGAGCGCCGACGCGGGGCGGGGGGACCGGGCGCAGCCTGTGCGGCCGGCTCCGCCTGGTCTCGTGGCGCGGGGTCGCGGGCACCCTCGGCGTCGTTGCTGGGGGCGGTCACGTCAGTTGTACCGCCTGAACGTGTCGAGTTCCTTCTTCGCGGAGTACGGGACCAGCCCCTCGGGATGGGCGTACCCGAAGGTGATGAGCATGACCACGCGGTCGCTGAGGTCCAGACCCAGGCGGCGCTGCATCTTCATCTCCAGCGGCTCGAAGTCCGGCCAGTTGACGACGCTGGAGCTGAGGCCGAGGGTCTCCAGTCCCAGCATGAACTGCATCGAGGCGAGGGAGGAGTCGACGTAGATGGCGTGGCGGTCGCGGGGGCTGAAGTAGGACTCGAGCTTGCCGACCACCACCGCCACGGCCTGCACGTTGTGGGAGTAGCCGGCAGTGCCGAAGGGGATCGCGGCGATCTCGCGGGCCAGCTCCGGCTGATCGAAGATCCGGAACTCGTAGGGGATGCGGTTGCAGGCGGTGGGGGGCCTGGCGGGCCAGCAGCAGTGCCTTATCGATCTTCTCCCGCTCGACCGGACGATCCTCGTACCAGCGGACGCTGCGTCGCTGCAGCATGAGCTGCTCCAGTGCGTCGTATTCGATGTCGCTGAGCTGCTGCTTGGGGAACGGGGTCTTGCCCGTGGGCTCGGCGGGAAGGGCGATGCGGGCAAAGTGCTCGCGGGCGGCCTGGACGGTGGCGTCCGGGCCGTTCGCGAGAGTGAAGTACTCGGTGAGGACGTCGTGCGCCCACTCCATCTCCGCACGGTCCATGGTGTGCGGGGCGCTGCGGTACTGCGCTGCCGCAGCCTCGTAGAACTCGATGGTCTCGGTGATGTAGTCCCGGGCGAAGACCGCACGGCGTGGCATCATGATCATGCCCTTCTCCAGACGGTGGACGTTGCGGCGCAGCTCCACGTGGGTAGTGCGCGAGGACATGCCCTTGTTGCGGTAGTAGTTGCGGCGTCCCCGCAGCACCGCGGTCTGCTCTCGGTTGAAGGTCAGGAAGCTGGCCAGGTAGAAGATGTGGGCCAGGAGGCGGCTGGAGCCGAAGGTTTCCAGGAAGGCCCGATTCACCCGTTCGTAGGTGCGGCGAATCCAGGTGATCGCCAGCAGGTCCTTCGCGATCGTCTTCAGCCGGTTCAGCACGGGCAGCTCCTTGATCCTCACGGCGTCTCATCGGTGCTCCGACCGGGACAGATTCTGTTCTTCAGCGCGGCGGATGATCACACCCGCCGACCCTGCGGCGGATCGTCCACGCCCCGGTGATCCGTCCGGATCCTACCGTGGACAGCCCCTCTCGCCGGGGACGTGAGGGTCCCCGCGCCTCATCTCTGCGTGAGTCCGCTTCGCACGATCCCGCGACGCCGAGCAGGTCCAGCACTGGTCTGGTGGCGATGGTGACGGGCGATCGCCGTCCGGTAGGCGCTGAGCAGGTCCTCGCTGGCGGCCTCCCAGGAATGGTGCTCGGCCTCGGCCCGGGCCGCCGCGCGGATGCGCCCCGCGAGCATCGGGTCCTGCAGGCGCTC
>JAUNUA010000238.1 GCA_030538435.1 Brachybacterium sp. | reverse complement strand
ACATCGACGGGGTGATGGGCCCCGACGAGTATCACGACGGCTACCCGGAGACCCCTGGTTCGGGTCTGCGGAACAACGCGTACACCAACGTGCTCACCTCCTGGGTGCTGCGGCGCACCGCCCTGCTGGTCCGCGACCTCGACGGCCGCGACGACCCGCTCTCCGAGTGGTTGGACATCTTCCCCGACGAGCTGGACCGGTGGTCGCACATCGCCCAGCGGCTTCGGGTCCCGTTCCACACCGACGGGGTGATCAGTCAGTTCGAGGGCTACGAGGACCTGCTCGAGTTCGACTGGGAGGGGTACAAGTCCCGGTACGGCAACATCGGGCGGCTGGACCTGATCCTGCAGGCCGAGGGCGACCAGACCAACCGGTACAAGCTCTCCAAGCAGGCCGACGTGCTGATGCTGTACTACCTGTTCTCCGCCCAGGAGCTCATCGAGACCATGGCGCATATGGGCTATGACATCTCGATGGACGAGTGTCGGCGGACCGTGCAGTACTACCTGGCGCGCTCGGCCCACGGGTCCACGCTGTCGCGGCTGGTGCACAGCTGGGTGGCCGCGCGCTTCGACCGCAGCGGGTCCTGGTCCATGTTCAAGGAGGCGCTGGAGGCCGATCTGGCGGACACCCAGGGCGGGACCACCCGCGAGGGCATCCACCTGGGGGCGATGGCCGGCACCGTGGACATGGTGCTGCGCTGCTACGCCGGTGTGGAGACCCGCGCCGACGCCCTGTGGCTGCACCCGCTGCTGCCCGACGAGCTGCCGGAGATCACCTTCCGGATGCGGTACCGCAACCAGCCGATCCTGGTCCATGTCGACCACGACGAGGTGACCCTGAAGCTGTCGGCGGGCTCGGCCGAGCCGATCGACGTCAACGTGGAGGGTCGGGCGAAGCAGCTGCACCCGGGCGAGCGGTGGACGGTGCAGCTGGGCCACCTCGCCCGGCAGGAGTCGGCGGAGGTCCACGGCAGCGTGGAGCGCCTCCTCGCCGAACGCCACTGACCCGCGGAGGATCGAGAATCCCTGGCTTTGTGAGTTCTCCCGCCGTACGTTCCACGGGAGACCTCACAAAGGGCGGGATGCTCGATGGGAGAATGAGTGGTATGAGCCAGGACGATCTGCCGGTCGCGGAGTTCGGCGCACCTGGGCCGATGCGTGATGAGCTTGTGGGCGCGATTCTCAGTGGCGACAAGACGACGACGTCGTCGTTGATGCAGCAGCACGCCGCCGCCGGTGAGGCTCTGCCGCAGGTCGGGGCCCGGTGGCTTCTCGTCGATTCCGAGGGTCGCGGCGTCGGCGTGATCGAGACCGAGGCCGTCGACATCGTCGCGCTGGGCGAGGTGACCCTGCGGCACGCTGTCGACGAGGGTGAGGGGTTCACCACGGTGACGCAGTGGCGGGAGGCGCACGAGTCCTACTGGCGATCGGATCAGGTCACCGAGGAGATCGGCAGACCAGCGAGGCTCGACGACGACACCCCCGTCGTGCTGGAACGACTCCGGCTGGTGCGTCGGCTGTGATCTGACCCGTCGGACGTGAAATCGCACAGCCACATGTGGGCAGGTGATTTCACTTCTGGTGGGTTCGATGGGTGTCGGCGCGTCGGAACTGGGCCTCGATCTCCTCCAGGCTCCGGCCCTTCGTCTCGGGCACCCACCGCCAGGTGAACACCAGGGCGAGGACACAGACCACGGCGAATCCCGCGAACAGGGCTCCCACGCCGACGGCGTCCAGCAGCGGCGGAAACCCCAGCGCGACGACCGCGTTCGCCGCCCACAGCGACGTCGTCGCCACAGCCATCGCGGTGGCCCGCACCCGCAGCGGGAAGATCTCGCCCAGCAGCACCCAGGTCAGCGACCCCCAGCTCATCTGGAACATCAGGATGTACAGCGCCATGCAGCCCAAGGTGAGGATCCCGACGAGACCGAACCCGTCGGGCGTGGGCAGCAGGAGGTTCGCTGCGGCCAGCACCGCGAGGCTGAGCCCCATGCCCACCGTGCCGAGCAGCAGCAGCGGCCGTCGCCCCCAGCCGTCGGCGTACCGCAGCGCGATCAGCAGCGCGATCACGTTCATCACCCCGATCAGCAGGTTCGAGGCGATGGCCGCATGATCGGTGAAACCGACCCGCTGCAGCGTCGTCGGCGCGTAGTAGATGATCGCGTTGGCCCCGGTGATCTGCTGCAGCACCGCCACCACGACGCCGACGACGAGGATCGGGCGCACCCAGCGACGGCGGAGCAGCCCGAGCACCGAGCGTTCGGCGTCGGACTCCATCGCCTCCACCGCCCGGATCTCGGCCAGCTCGCGATGCGCCTCCTCCTCGGAGCGGGCATACCGGAGCACCCGCAGCGCCTCCTCCTCCCGCCCCTGCAGCACCAGCCAGCGGGGGGTCTCCCAGATGACGAACAGCCCTGCGGCGAACAGCACCGAGGGCACGACCGAGAGTCCGAGCATCCACCGCCACGACTCCATCGGCGCGTAGAGCAGCCCGACGACGAAGCCGAGGAACTGTCCCGAGACGATGGCCAGCACATACAGCGCGGTGACCCGGCCCCGAATGCGCGCCGGGGCGATCTCCGAGAGGTAGACGGGCAGGATCACCGCGGTGAGTCCGGCTCCGATGCCCGCCAGGACGCGGAACAGGAACAGCACCGTCTCGTCCGGGGCGGCCGCCATCCCCAGCGGCGCGACGAGGAAGATCACCGCCGTGACCAGCAGGACCTTCCACCGCCCGAACCGGTCGGAGAGCCGTCCGCCGACCGCGGCCCCGCCCACCGCCCCGAGGATCAGTCCGGTGACCACCCAGGCCTCGGACCAGCTGGTGAGGGAGAAGTCCCGGCGCAGGTAGACCAGGGCGGCGGAGATGACGCCGGTGTCGTATCCCCAGTTGAGTCCGCCCAGGGCTCCGAATGCGTAGATGAGTCCGACCCGACGTCGTCGTCGCCCCGCCGGTGCCTGTGTCCTGTCCGTGTACATGGTCCCCTCGTCCGCCGGCGCACACCGCCGACGCGTGGGCACGAGAGTACCGGGAGGACGCCGACTTCGCCGACGGCACGTCGAGCGAGCCGCTGACATGGGGCGATGCGCCCGCCACGTTGGCCAAGGACCCGTTGCGGCCGATAATCTCGCAGGAGAGGACAGACCCCTACGCCCCCGCCGCGGGGCACGATCCGAGGAGCGAACACATGAAGCTCGACGCACTGAAGCCGATCATCGAGAACGACGGCCCCTTCGCCACCGTGTACCTGGAGTCCGGCTCCCCCACCGAGGACGCCGAGCACCGGATCCGCCTGCGCTGGGACGACCTGCGCGGCCAGCTCGCCGAGGCCGGCGCCGACGAAGCCACTCTCGAGGTCCTCGACGGCGCCATCATGGTCGAGGACATCACCGAGGTCCAGACCGACGGCCGCGTCCTGGTCGCCGGAGGCGAGCGCATCCTGCTGGAGAAGCCGTGGGACGCCGCGCTCGGAGCGGGCGACGCCGCCCACTGGTCCGACCAGCCCGAGTTGGGGGCCTACGTCCGTGAGCGCGCCTCCTCGGTGGACATGCTGGTGGCGATCGTCGACCAGGAGGGCGCGGTGCTGCGACGCGTCGTCGCCTCCCAGGAGCAGACTCTGAACCAGATCGGGCGCGAGGTCGAGGGATCCTCGAACGCGCCGGTCCAGAAGCCCACCGAGGGCGCCTTCTCCAAGATCCAGAACCGCTCGGACGAGGCTGTGAAGCGCAACGCGAAGGACATCGCCGA
>JAUNUA010000237.1 GCA_030538435.1 Brachybacterium sp. | reverse complement strand
CGGGTGATGGTGGTTCCGTCCGGGGAGCGCAGCTTCAGCTGCACGGTGCGTGCCACGAACCCGTGGTCGCGAAGGTTCGCAGCGACCTCATCGGACATGATCGTCAGGCGACGACGGACCTCGCGGGGATCGGTCAGGTCCTCGTCGTAGGTGCGCTCGACCCCGAGGCTCTTGTCGCGCTCGCGCCGACCGAGCCCCGTGCGGTCCTGCCCGCGGGCGAGGAGAACCACTGCGTCGGCCTGGGGGCCGAGTGCCCGACGCAGGGTCGTGAGGGGGATCTGGGGGAGGTCCCCGATGCGGTGCACTCCCAGACCCTCCAGGCTGCGCGCGGCTGCGGGGCCAATGCCCGAAATGGCGCGGACCGACAAGGGCGCGAGGAACGCGGCGGTGTCCTCTGCGGGGATCACGAGCATCCCGTCCGGTTTCGCCTGCGCGGAGGCGATCTTCGCGACCGACCGGGAGACCGAGGCGCCGACGCTGCACGGCAGGCCCAGCTCCGAGCGGACCCGGTCCCGCAGCACCGCGCCGACCTGTCCCGGCCGGCCGAAGTGTCGACGTGCCCCGTGCACGTCGAGGAAGGCCTCGTCGATGCTGATCTGTTCGACCTCGGCGCTGACGGACCGCAGGATCTCCATGACCTGGCGGGAGACCTGCTGGTACCGCTCGCGGCGGGGCGGCACGATGACCAGCTGCGGGCACAGGCGCAGCGCCTGCGCCGTCGCCATGGCCGAGCGCACGCCGTAGCGGCGGGCGGGGTAGCTGGCGGCCGCGACCACACCGCGCCGGCCCCCTCCGCCGACCACCACCGGCAGGCCCCGCAGCGCCGGGTCGTCGTGGACCTCGACCGAGGCGAAGAAGGAGTCCATGTCGACATGGAGGATGCGGGGCTCGTCCACGCCGCTGCTCCTTCCTTGGTCCGGGCCGACCATGCTATCGGGCGGCGGGCAGGGCACCGCCGTCCAGAAGGTCCATGAGCAGGCGTGAGCGGACCGCGGAGATCCGCTCCCCGGTCGCCCGGAGGTGGGCGTCCAGCAGTGCGGGATCCGGATGGGCGGCATCGGAGCGCAGCAGCCGGTCGCGCTCGGCGACCATCGGGGCGGCCTCCTCCACCCACGCGCGGTGCTCCGGACCGATGCGCCCCAGCGCCGTCCACACGTTCAGCGGGAGCGGGCGGACCCGGGATCGGTTGGCGCCGGCCACCACCACGCCGGCGGCCCGCAGCGCGGCCCGGTGGGCGGCCTCGAACGCGCGGCGTGGATCGGAGTCGCGCTGCTCCCGGGCGTCGGCGAGCAGGGCTTCAGCCTGCTCCAGGCGCGCCAGGTCCTCGTCCGCGTGTCGCAGGCGCCGAGCGTGCTCGCGGCCGGCCGGGGAGATCGTCGGTGCGCTCATGGTCCACTCCTGTCCATCGGTGTTGCCACCATCCTGGAGCGGGGGTCTGACATTCGAGATCCGCCGGTACCCTGTTCCGATGGCCAGGCGACGAGCGGGACGTCCAGAGCGCTCGGTCCCGTTCCCCCACCTCGGACCGACGGATGAGCCGATTCGCATCGCCACCGGCACCGCCCGGCTGCTCCCGGAGACCGACGGATCCGTGACGGTGGAGGTCAACGGGGTTCCGAGCTCGGCCCAGCACCCGGATCCGACCCACCTGATCTTCGAGTACATGCGGTGGATGCGCGCCGCGGTGCGCGCCACCCTCGACGCCGAGGATCACCCCCTTCATGAGGTCGAGGCCCCTGCGATCGCGCATCTCGGCGGCGGGGCCTGCTCCCTCCCCCGCGCGCTCGCCGCGCACTACCCCCGGGCCCAGCAGTGGGTGGTGGAGATCGACGGCCTGCTCACTGAGCATGCCCGGACGTGGTTCGACCTGCCCCGCTCCCCCGCGCTGCGCATCCGTCAGGGCGACGCCGCCGACGTCCTCGCCGACTGGCGTCCGGACCGCTTCGACGTCCTCATCCGGGACGTCTTCGATCAGGACGCCACCCCGGAGCGCCTGCGGGACGCGCGCGCCGCAGCGGACGCCGCCCGAGTGCTGCGACCCGGCGGCCTCTACCTCGCCAACTGCGCGGACATCCCCGGCAGCGGGCTCCTGGCCGATGAGGTGATGACACTGCGCACCGCGTTCAGCCACGTCGGAGTGATCGCGGAGCCCGGGCACCTCACGGGGCGCCGACGGGGAAACTGCGTGCTCCTGGCCTCGGACGAGCCCCTGGCCGCCGGGATCGACCGGGCCGTGCGCACCGACGCGGTCACAGTGCGCCTGCTGCCGACGGACCGGGTGGACCGCATCGCCGCCGGCGGCTCGGTGACCCGGCGTCCAGCGGAAGCCCCCGAGCACAACGACGGGCGGGGAGGAGCCATCGCTCCTCCCCACCCGGTGAGTCCCGGTCCGTTCACGGACCGGTGAGTTCGTTCCCTGTCAGAGGGGACGGACGTCCGCGGCCTGCGGGCCCTTGTCGCCCTGCGTCACCTCGAACTCGACCCGCTGCCCCTCCTGGAGCTGCCGGTAGCCGTCCATGTCGATCTTGGAGTGGTGGACGAACACGTCGGAGCCGCCGCCATCGAGTTCGATGAAGCCGTACCCCTTCTCCGCGTTGAACCACTTGACCGAGCCCTGCGCCATATCGCTGTCACTTTCCTTGTGTTTCGGGTGCTGCCGTTCGTGACCTGAAGGATCGTGCACCAGGGGGCGTGCCGTCCTTCGCGCGGGGCGCTCGGGTCGAAAAGCCGTACTGCAGATGGTCCTATCACTTAAGGCGCACCCATCATTGCACGCCGACGCCTCCCGTGCACAGGGTCACGGGGCGGACGAATCGGTGGACTCCCCGTCATCGTCGTCGTGGCGCGCCAGGAACCGCTCGAAGTGATCGCCGATCTCATCGGCGGTGGGCATGTCCATCGTGGTGGCGATACCGGCACCCCCGGTCTCGTCCCGCATCGCGTCGTACTGCTGCTCGAGGGTGGTGACGATCCCGCCCACCTCCTCGTTGTCCGACAGCGACTCCGACAGTGCGTTCGATGCCGCATCGGTCAGGTCTCCGAGCTCCACCAGCGGCAGCTCCAGTCCGGTCGCGGTGCTCACGCGTCGCAGCAGGGCCAACGCCCCCGCGGGGAAGTCCGAGCGGGTCAGATAGTGAGGGATCTGCGCGGCGTAGCCGAGGGCCGCGTGCTCCGCGCGGCCGAGCTCGCGCTCCAGCAGAGCGCTGAAGGAGGCGGGCACGATGATCTCCGTGTCCTGGTCGGACATGTCCGGCCGGACAGCGTCGTCGTCGCTGCTCGCGTCCAGCAGCGATGGGTCGTTGGCGTGGGCGATCAGTCCGATGGGGCGGGTGTGGGGCACGGCCATCGGGATGGCATGCATGCTGACCACCCGGTCGACCTCGAAGAACTCGACCAGGTCGATGATCGCCTGGGAGAAGCGCCGCCACTGCAGGTCCGGCTCTGGCCCGTCCAGCAGCAGGAAGGGCCGGTCCGCCTCGTCGTACATCAGGTAGAGGGCTACCTCGGGAATCTCCACCGAGGTGTAGGAGACGCCGTCGAAGACCGCTTGGGGGCGGGATCCTCGGTAGTCGATCAACTCATCGGCGTCGAACGTCACCAGGCGCACGTGGCGCAGGGAGTCCTTGAGGTAGGCGGCCGCGATGCGGCAGGAATTCCCGGCATCGACGATGCCCGGCAGCGCGTGCACCAGGGTCAGACCCCCGCGGGGAGCGGCCGCGATCACCTCGGAGGGGGCGAAGCTGTACAGGTCCC
>JAUNUA010000236.1 GCA_030538435.1 Brachybacterium sp. | reverse complement strand
CGCAACGCCGACCGTCTCGACGAGCGCCTCACGGGCAGCGTCCCGCAGCTCGGTGAGGAGCCGCTCGCGCGCCACGCTCTCCGCGAGGCTCACGCCGAGACCGTCGCCCTGCGCGTTCCGGACGAGCTCGTCCTCGCTGAGCAGCAGCGACCGCGCGGTGAGCACCAGCAGGTGACGCACCGGCGCAGCGAGCCTCGTCGGGAGCGGCACCGCCGTCCAGCCCGTTGGCAGATGGGCGAGCTCCATCGGCTCCTCCGGGACCAGGTCCAGTCCGGTGCTCGCGTCAGCCGCGCGGCGCAGAGCCCGCAGGAACCCCTCGCGCCCCGTCCCCGTCGGCGCGGGGCGGTCCGGGTCGCCCGCAGCGCGCACCTGGTCCCAGCGAATGATCGTCGCGCGCGCCCCCGCCGACCCGATCACCTCGGTGCGGGGCAGCAGCGTGTGCTGCGTGAGGCCCGCCGCGGTGACGATGAGCGCCTGACCGGCGGCGATCGCACCGGTCACAGCGGCGGGCGGCCCGATGAGACCCGCGATCCGGCCCGGGGCGGGCAGCACCACCCGCAGCTGCGGCAGGGGAAGGCGGCGCACCTCCACCAGCCAGTCGAACAGGTCCGCACCCAGGTGCTCCTCCTGCCGATGCCCGCTGCCGCGCGCGGCGTCCAAGGCGTCGTCCGGGCCGATCTCACCGCGAAGGGAGGTGGAGGCCCACAGCGCCAGCGCAGCGACGCGCGGCAGCGGCACCAGGTCCGCAGCAACTGGCGCGCCCGGGAGGTCCGGCAGGGCAGGGTGCTCGCTCATGCGGGCGTTGTCGGGGTGAAGCTCGCTGTGCGGCCCGCAGCGTCGACCGCGTCGAGGCGCACCCGGATCACCTCGCCGATGGGGGAGTCGATCTCCGTCCACACGGTCACCGGGGGCTCGATCAGCTGCAGCTCAGTGCGCACGGGCGCATCCTTCGGGGTGCGTCGGTCGATCACGGCGGCGACGAAGACCTCACCGATGAAGTCCTCCAGCGAGGCGAACTCGACGAACTCCAGGGCCTCGCGCTCTAACGCACCGGCGCGCGACCCCGTCTGCTGCATGATCTCCGGGGTGTAGGGGAGAGCCTCGCGCAGGTCGTCCTCCACCGGCAACCCCTGGGTGAGGCGCCAGCAGACGGCGAGGACGAACCGGTCGACAAGCCGCCGCAGCGGGGCGGTCGCGTGGGTGTAGGGGGCACCGATCGCCGACTGCGCAGGGTCCTCGGGGACGTCGTCGGCGGCAGTGAAGGCTGCGTAGCCGGCGCCGCGGAACAGGGGGCCGGCCTGATTCAGCAGGGCCAGGTGGCGCGGCGCCGTCCAGTCGAGTGTGCGCAGGAACTCCGCGTGACCGACACTGTCGGGCCACTCCACCTGCAGGGCCCGCGCCTGGCGGCGGAACCGGTCCACCGCCTCATCCTCGGGTGCGGGCATGGTGCGCAGGATCCCGATGCCGCCCTCGATCATGATGCGTGCCGCCTCCATGCCGGTGAGCAGGGAGATCTGGGCGTTGGCGTCCTCCACCGGTGCGGGGCGTCGCCACTGGAGCCGCAGGTGCTCCCCGTCGGCCTCCACCCGCTGCTCGGGGAGGTTCAGCGTCATCCCGGAGCGCTCCTTCTCCAGTCGGATCCGCTGCGCGCCGATCTCCATCAGCAGCTGCATCATGGGCTCTGCCGTCCCGGCGTCCAGCTGCTCCTGGACGGTGTCGTAGTCGAGCTGACGGCGCGAGCACACCACGGCGCGACGCAGCTGCGTGGAGCGAACGTTCCCCTCGGCATCGAGGTCGAACTCCCACACCAGCGCCGGAGTGTCCTGCCCCGGCAGGAGCGATCCCGCGCCCTCGGAGATCTCCACCGGATGCAGGGGAATCCGCCGATCCGGCAGGTAGATGGTCTCCCCGCGGCGACGGGCCTCCTCATCGACCGGCCCGCCAAGGGGCACCACCAGCGGCACGTCGGCGATCGCGTAGGACACGTGGTATCCGTCCGCGGTGCGCTCCAGGTGCATCGCCTGGTCGAGGTCCGTGGAGCCCTCCGGGTCCAGCGTCAGGAACTCCCGGTCGCGGAGATCCTCGTGCTCTGTCGGCGCCGGGTCCTCCGCGGCGGCTCGAGCGGCATCGAGCACCTCGTCCGGGAAGTCGACCGGCACGTCGGCCTTCTCGATGAGGGCGTCGAGACCGGGCTGCAGCGCGCTCGGGGCGATCGAGCCGCGGGGCACCCGCAGCGTGACGGGACGGTAGGGCACGGGGACCTCCTGCTCCGGGGCGGGCGCGCAGGTGCCGGTGGAGTCTCTGCCTGCGGGGGCGTTGCTCACCAGCACATCGGCTCCACAGTCTAGGTGGGCGGGAGGCGATAGGGTCGGCGCATGGTCGATGCCGCTTCCCTTGACGATGTCGTGCTCCGCCGCAGCGGGCGGAATCTGCTGGACCACGTGAACCTCACGGTGGGTGACGGCGACAGGTGGGTGGTGCTCGGTCCGAACGGTGCGGGGAAGTCGACCCTGGTGCGGCTGCTCGCCGCGCGCCTGCACCCGACCTCCGGCACCGTGGACGTGCTGGGGGAGCAGCTCGGACGGACCAACGTGTTCGAGCTGCGCCCCCTGATCGGCCTCGCCTCCCAAGAGCTCGCGGACACCGTCCCGGTGCAGGAGAGCGCGCTGGACGTCGTCGTCACGGCGGGTTACGGGATCGTCGGTCGCTGGCGGGAGGACTACGACGCGCTGGACACGGATCGCGCCCGTGACCTGCTGGCCGCCTTCGGCGTCGATCACCTCGCCGATCGCAGCTTCGGGACCCTCTCCACGGGTGAGCGCAAACGGGTGCTCTCCGCCCGGGCACTCATGACCGACCCGGAGCTGCTGCTGCTGGACGAGCCGGCCTCCGGTCTTGACCTGGGGGGCCGCGAGGAGCTGGTGCGGTCGCTCGGCATCCTCGCGAAGGACCCGATGACACCGGTGACGGTGCTGGTCACCCACCATGTGGAGGAGATCCCACCCGGGTACACCCATGCACTGCTGCTGCGTGACGGGAAGGTGATGGCAGCGGGTCCCCTGGAGGAGACCCTCACCTCACGGAACCTCACCCGCACCTTCGGGCTACCGCTGGTGATCGAGCAGCACGGTGAGCGGTACACCGCCCGCGCCGTGCAGTTCGCCTGAGCGGCCCGCCGCGACGTGTCACGTCGAGACACCAGGCGTCGGCTCTGAGCGCGATCCCGTGATCGAACACATCTCCTCCACCGACGACCCGCGGCTGGATGACTACCTGCGGATGACCGACGTGCGGCTGCGCTCGCGGATCGAACCGGAGCGCGGCCTGTTCATGGCCGAGAGCTACCAGGTCATCGAGCGGGCGATGGCGGCGGGCTGCGCGCCGCGGTCCTTCCTGATGTCCGAGAGGTGGGTGGAGAAGTTCGCGCCACTGTTCGCTGCGTGGCCTAACGTCCCGGTCTTCGTCGGTGCGGAGGCGTTACTGGAGGAGCTGACCGGTTTCCACCTGCACCGCGGGGCGCTCGCATCGATGCAGCGGCCCGAGTTGCCCGCCGTGGGGGACCTGCTGGGACGCGCCGAGGAGGCAGGGGGACGCTCGGGGCAGAGCACACGGCTGCGGTCGCGCATCGCGGTGCTGGAGAACCTGGTGGACCACACGAACGTGGGTGCGTGCTTCCGGTCCGCCGCGGCCATGGGGGTGAATGCTGTGTTGGTAACGCCGCAGTGCGCTGACCCGCTGTACCGGCGGTCGATCCGGGTGTCG
>JAUNUA010000235.1 GCA_030538435.1 Brachybacterium sp. | reverse complement strand
TCGGCGCTGTACCGGAACGTCGCATCCTCGAAGCGGATCGCGCCCGCCGCCCGGCCCACTGCTTTCGGGGACTCGGGGTCGCGGATCGTCGGGACCTCCGACAGCAGCGCCGCGATCTTCTCCAGCGCCGAGACGGCCGACTGGAAGGTGTTGTAGAAGTTCGCGATCTCGTCGATCGGCTGGAAGAACCGCCGCGAGTACAGCACCAGGGCCACCAGCACCCCCACGTTGAGGTCCCCGGACAGCACCCGCAGACCGCCGACCACCAGCACGGCGGCGATGGTGGCGTTGGCGAGGATCCGCAGAGTCGGCTGGTAGATCCCAAAGATCATGATCGAGCGCATAGAGGCGTCGCGGTACTCCCCGGCCAGCCGGTCGTACTCGCGGTGGTTGCGGCCCTCCTGGCGGAAGGCCTTCACCGCGCGGATCCCGCCCATCGCCTCCACGAAGTGCACGATCAGCCGCGCGGACTGCGTGCGGATCCCCCGGTACGCCTCGCGGGAGCGGCGCTGGAACCAGATCGTCAGCAGCACTCCCGGCACCAGCATCCCCAGCATCACCAGGCCCGTCACCGGGTCCATGCCGACGATCAGGATCACCGTGAACAGCATGGCCAGCGACGAGCCGATGATGACGTCGACCCCGGAGTCCAGCAGCTCCCGCAGCGCCTCCATGTCCGACGTCTGCCGGGAGACGATCCGACCGGAGGTGTACCGCTCGTGGAACTCCAGGTCCAGGCGCTGGGTGTTGCGGAACACCCGCCGCCGCAGCGCGTACAGCATCCTCTGACCGACGACGGTCGACTGCCGCACGTACCCGAAGGTGAGGACACCGCCGATGATCGCGGCGCCGATGTGTGCCCCGGTCGCCAGGAACGCCGGGCCCGCGTCACCGGCGATGAGGGCGGGCAGAGCGTTGTCGATGCCCCAGGCGATGATCGCTGGTCCCGCGACGACGGCCGCCTGGGCAAGGACCACCATCAGGCTCATCGCCGCGAGCTGGCCCTTCACCGGCTGGATCAGCTCACCGAGGAGCCGCAGCGACCGGCGCCGCGCTTCGCGGTTCTCCTCGGCGGTGAGAGTGCGGCCCTCAGCGGCTGCCTCGTCGCCGCGACGGGACGCGGGCTGGGAGCTCTTCGCGCTCATCGGCCCTGCCCTCCGTCCGTCGCGTCGACCTGCGGTATCTCCCCGGACAGTGTCTCGATGTCGAGGTTCCGCCCTGCCTCCTGCGCTTGGTTGGCGATCACGTACCGGTAGCGGGCCGAACGCGCCAGCAGCTCGGTGTGGGTGCCGACGTCCACGATCCGACCGGCGTCCATCAGCGCCACCCGGTCGGCGAGCGCCACCGTGGAGGTGCGGTGCGCGACGATCAGGGTGGTGGTCTCCACCAGCACCTCGCGCAGGCGCGCGGTGACCCGCTCCTCGGTGCGGGTGTCCAGCGCCGACAGCGGGTCGTCCAGCAGCAGCAGCGCGGGCCGGGCCGCGATGGCGCGGGCGAGCGCCAGGCGCTGCCGCTGCCCCCCGGACAGGCTCATGCCCTCCTCGCCGATGGTGGTGTCGACCCCGTCGGGCAGGTCGAGGGCGAAGGTCGCGTCGGCGGTCTCGAGGGCGAGGTGCAGCAGCGCGTCGCGCTCCTCCTCCGGCATCTGCGGGTCGACACCCAGCAGCACGTTGGTGCGCACCGAGTCGGAGAACAGGGTCGCCTCCTCGAAGGCGATCGCGGTGATGGTGCGCAGGTCCGTCAGGTCCATCTCCCGCACGTCGACTCCGTCGATCGTGACGCGCCCCCCGGTGACGTCGTACATCCGGGGGATCAGCTGCAGCAGGGTCGATTTCCCGCAGCCGGTGACCCCCACCAGCGCCATCGTCTCCCCGGGGCGGATGTGCAGGTCCGCGCCCGCGATGATGTCGTCCATGCGGTCCGGGGCGTCGGCGTAGCGGAAGTGCACGTCCTCCAGGCGCACCTCGCCCCGGGAGGTGGACGCGTTGATCGCGGTGGGGTCGGCCGGGGAGGTGATGGGGTTCTCGGCGTCCATCACCTCGTAGTGGCGATCCAGCGCCGTGGAGGTGTTCACGCCCATCCCGAACAGCTGGCCGAGCATCCGCACCGGCCCGATCACCAGCGTCGCTGTCGCGAAGTAGGAGGCGAGCTGGCCGACATTCATCTCTCCCGCAGCGGTCTGGTAGAGCCCGGCCAGCAGGGCGATGCCGAGGGCGATCTCCGGCAGCATGAACATCGACATGTCGAAGCGGGCCATGGCGGTGGCCTTGCGGACCTCGGTGCGGCGCAGCTCGTCGGCTTGCTCGCTGAAGGAGTCGAGCGCGGTGTTGCCCCGGCCGAAGGCCTTCAGCACGCGGATTCCGTGGACGGACTGTTCGATGGTGGTGGCGAGGTCGCCGTTCTGGTCCTGCGAGCGGCGGGACAGCACGGAGAAGCTGCGGGAGAAGCGATAGGCGATCACGCTGACCGGGACCGCGGCGAGGAAGAAGATCCCGGCGAGCAGCACACTGGAGCGGGCCAGCAGCACCATGCCGACGACGATGGTGACGGCGCTGGTCACGGTCATGATCATGCCGAAGGCGATCCAGCGGCGAATCTGGTTGATATCGCTCATGGAGCGCGAGAGCAGCTGTCCGGAGCCCCACTGGTCGTGGAAGGCGACCGGCATGGCTTGGGTCTTCGTGTAGAACCGCACCCGCATGTCCTTCTCCACCAGGGTGGCGGGGGAGACCGCGAAGATGCGTCGCAGGTAGATGAGGACCGCTTCCAGCAGACCGAGGCCGATGACGATCGCCCCGCCGGTGAGGACCGCGGTGACGGTCGCGCGGGTCTCCAGCTCGTTGACGACGACCTCGAGGACCTGCGGGATCATCAGCGCGACGATGGACGCGATCAGTGCGCTCATCAGGCCCAGGTACAGGCGGACGCGGATGGGGCGAACCGTCTGCCACAGGCGGGCCATGGTCGCTGTCATCGGGCGGGGACCTCGCAAAGGGTGAGGTGGGAGGGGAGGGGGAAGCAGGTGAGTGGCCGGTCTGCTCGGCGACGCACCGACTCCTTAGCCTAGTCAACGAATAGCGGCCGGGCCAGGAAGCCGGGGTCATGGGCGGCGGGCGATGCGGGGCATCCGGGGGAGCCGACGGAGGCGTTCTGTCGTCCGGTTCTTGTGTCGACCCGAGCTCGCTTGTGCGGCGATACTCTCGCTCGCCGGACCCGCTCAGCCGATCACGGCGATGCCGTGGGCGGGAATCGTGCCGGGCTCGGCGGGACCGACCCCGTCGATCATGTCCGCCCCCGCGACTGCATCCAGCACCTCACCGGGCGCGGGGTGCGCCTCGTCGTCCAGGTTCAGCACCAGCTGCAGGTGCTCGCCGTCATGCTCGCCCTGCCCGGACAGGTCGATCTGCGCCCAGGTGTTCGACAGGGTGTCCTCATCGATCCCTGCCCGGGCGGTCGCGAGCCAGGGGTGCCGACGACGCAGGCCCAGCAGGCGCCGGTGCGCCTCGAGGATCCGCTCCGACGCCTCCGGCTTCAGCACCGCCAGCGTGTTCTCCGCGCCGAGGGGGAACTCGGGGAACGGCGGCCGCACCGCGTCGTCCCCACCGGGCCGGTCCTCCTTCACCCCGACCGCGCCCAGCTCGTCGCCCGCGTACACCGCGGGGATGCCCGGCAGCAGCGCCAGCAGGGCGATCGCCGCGGCCAGGTCCCGCCCGTCGGCGAGCTGGGAGGCGATGCGGGTGGTGTCGTGGTTCCCGAGGAACGTCAGCGGCGCGAACCCGGGCA
>JAUNUA010000234.1:2805-3863 GCA_030538435.1 Brachybacterium sp. | reverse complement strand
CGGTGCTGAACGTCGAGCTGCTGCAGGGCATCGACCGGGCACTCGCAGGGCGCAGCGTCGAGTTCGAATGGGTGAAGGGCCACTCCGGCCATGCGATGAACGAGGCCGCGGACCGGCGCGCCAACGCGGCCGCCACTGCGTTCAGCAAGAGGCAGGACCCCGACGTCGGCCCCGGCTACCGCGGGGGCTCTCGTAGCGCAGGCACCGCGGAATCCTCGCCCGCGACCGAGGCCGATCTGTTCTCCCTGCTCGAGGAATCAGCCCCCGTCGAGGACCCCACCGCCCCCGCAGAGGACGGAGCACCCTTCGAGGACGTGATCGCCCGCGAACAGGCCCTGCTCTCCGATGCTCTGCGCAGCGATCCTCCGTCGGCCGCGCAGCTGCTGCACCCCGCGTTCACCGAGATCGGGGCATCCGGTCGCGCCTATGACCGCGAGGAGATCCTCGCCCATCTCGCGCCGCTCAGTCCGGGGGTGCGCGCCGAGGATTTCCGGGCCGACGAGATCGCCGACGGCGTCATCCTGCTGCGCTACGCGACCATCGCCCCAGACGGGACGACGCTGCGCAGCTCGCTGTGGGTGCGCGAGCGTGGCGCATGGCAGGTGCGCCACCACCAGGGCACGCCCTCCGGCGACGACTGACCGCGCCGCACCGCCCGCCCCCGGATGATCACCCGGACGGTGTGCGCTGACGATGGGATTCGCCCCAACGACACAGGTCCTCCAGGATCGGACCCAGGGACCGGCCGTACTCCGAGATGCCGTAGGTGACATGTGGCTCGGCCGACGCATGCTCCCTGCGTTCCAGGACCCCGTCGGCTACGAGCTCCTGCAGCTGCTGCAGCAACACCCGCTCCGACACCCCCGGGATCCTCTGCTGCACGGCGGACGGACGCATTGGACCTGCCGTGAGATGCCACAGAATCGTGCCCTTCCACCGGCCCCGGATTACCTCCAGGGCGGCATCCACCGGGCACGCGCGGGCAAGGGACGGACGGGGTCGGCGCTCCATGGGAACCGAGGGTAGCGCTGACTCATAAGTCAGCACTGTGCTGCCGG
>JAUNUA010000234.1:0-2705 GCA_030538435.1 Brachybacterium sp. | reverse complement strand
GGTGCTGCTGACGGCCGCGATCGTGCTCTCGGTGCGGGTGCTGGTGCCGATCAACCGCGAGATCCTGCGCTGGGAGGAGCACGGCGCTCCGAGCACGTGGCGTCACCCCCTGCGCCGGTGGGATCGCCTCCACGCCGTACGGGTGCTGCTGCTCGCCGCCGCCGCATTCAGCCTCGGACTCACCGCCCTGCTGCTGTGACCACAGTGCCTGCGGGCACCTGCGAGGATGAACCGGTGACCCTGTACGCCGACACCCCGCGCTGGCCGCGCCACGGCATGCTCTGGGGGCACCTCATCTCCGACCATTCCCTGGAGGAGCTGCACGCGGGTGCGGAACGCGCGGGCCTGCATCCGCGGTCCTTCGACCTGGACCACTACGACTGGCCCGAGCAAGCCCGGCGGGACCTGCTCGCCGCCGACGCGGTGATGGTCGATGCTCGCGAGCTGACCCGTCGGCTGATCGCGTCGGGCCTGCGCATCCCCGGCCGCGACCGGCCCACCGCCCGACGCGAGCGCACCCGGCGTGAGGCCTTCGCGCTCGGGCTCCCCGAGGTGCCGCGGGACCTCATCACAGGGCTCATCGGGCATGTCGACCCGCTGCCTGCTGACGCCCCCGACGGCGCCTTTCGCCTCTCCCGGGACGAGGCCGATGAGCCACCGCGGATAGAAGCGACGGGTGAGGCCGGTCGGGAGGCGGCGCACGCATTCCTCACCGCAGTCGACGCGCTCTCACGTCAGCGCAGGCGCGGCCCGTGGATCGGGCAGGTCCTCGCGGGGTTCTAAGTCGGGAGGTCCGCGGACGGGATCTCCACGCGGAACGTCGCCCCGCCGCCCGCGGTCGCCAGGACGGTGATCGTCCCGTGATGCTGCTCGACGATGGTCGCGGCGATCGACAGGCCGAGCCCGGCCCCGCCTCCTTGGGCGGCGGACCGCTGGCGTGACTCGTCCGTGCGGTAGAAGCGCTCGAAGACCTTCTCCCGCTGATCCTTCGAGATCCCCTCGCCGTGGTCGCGCACCTCGATCAGCACGGTCTGCTCGGTGCGGGCGCGGCCCACCGCGACCTCGACCGGGGTGCCGCGCGGGGTGTGGCGGTTGGCGTTGCCGACGAGGTTGGACATGACCTGGCGGAGCGACGGCTCATCGCCCATCACGCCGATCGGGATGTGCGGGTCCACGCTGAGCGCGGTCCCGCTGAGGGACACCACCATGACGGTTCGCTCCGGGTCCAGGGCGCGCAGGTCCTGCGCAGCGTCGAACACCGGGCCGGTGATGTCCATCGGCCGCAGATCCAGGCTCGGATTGTCATCCAGGCGGGCCAGACGCAGCAGGTTCTCCACCAGCGATCCCATCCGCTGGGCCTCGTCCTCGATGCGGCGCATCGACTGGGCGACATCGTCCTCGGTGCGCATCGCACCCATGCGGTACAGCTCGCCGAACCCGCGGATCGCCGCCAGCGGGGTGCGCAGCTCATGGGAGGCGTCCCCGACGAAGCGGCGCATCTTGGCCTCCGAGGCGGTCGCCTTCTCCTCCGAACGGGTCTGGGCGTCGAAGGACTGCTCGATGCGCACCAGCATCTCGTTCAGCGACACCGCGAGGGCATGCACCTCCTGGGAGGTGTAGGTGACGGGCACGCGCTGGGACAGGTCGCCCTCGGCGATCTGGGACGCCGCGGACTCCAGCTCCCGCAGCGGCTCCAATGCCCGATGCGCCACATACCCGCCGGTGCCCATCCCGACCAGCACCACGGAGGTGCCCACCAGGAGGATCACCAGCGCCATCTCGTGCAGCGTGCGGTCCACGCTCTGCAGCGGCAGCGCCATGATCACACTGCCGTTGCCGTTGCCGTTGCCGTCGCCGGCGGTGGGGGCGACCAGCACCC
Organism: Brachybacterium sp.; assembly: GCA_030538435.1. Lineage (GTDB taxonomy): Bacteria > Actinomycetota > Actinomycetes > Actinomycetales > Dermabacteraceae > Brachybacterium. The sequence continues at coordinate 826 of JAUNUA010000234.1, read as the reverse complement.
GCCACCGGTTCTGCGAGGCGTCGGTGATGGTGAACGGGTCGTCGGAGAGCTCGTGCACCTCCTCCGTCGTCAGATCCGGGAACGGGATCCCCTCGTCCCCGCCGACCCGCGGGGAGCCCATCGTCATGATGGTGCTGCCGTTCTCGTCGCGGAACTCGATCGCGTAGTCGATCGGCGCGTAGTCGGTGTCATCACCGGGGTCGGCGAACGTGTCCAGGCTTTCCGCGCGCAGGGAGTGCATGCCGGTCGCCAGGTCGTTGTCGACCGTGCTGATCAGCGTCCGCTCCAGCAGGAACAGGGACAGTCCGCCCGTGATCAGCGTGCCGACCACCAGCACGAAGGTGATGAGCCCGACGATCCGCGTCCACAGGGAGACGGGACGGCCGGTGCGCAGGGTCGGTCGGGCCACGGGGAAGAGCGGGACTCAGGCCTGCGCCGTCGGGCGCAGCACGTACCCGATCCCGCGCTTGGTGTGGATCATCGGCTCCCCGACCACATCGATCTTGCGGCGCAGGTAGGAGATGTAGGACTCGACGATCCCCACCTCGCCCGACCAGTCGTAGTCCCACACGTGGTCCAGGATCTGGGTCTTGGAGACCACGCGGCCGGCGTTCAGCATCAGGTAGCGCAGCAGCTTGAACTCGGTGGGGGAGAGGTCGATCGGGGAGTCGGCGCGGGTGACCTCGTGGGAGTCCTCGTCCAGACGGAGGTCGCCGACCACGAGCGCGCTGTCGCTGTGGTCCTCCCCGCCGGAGTGGGTGCGGCGCAGCACCGCGCGGATGCGGGCGACGACCTCCTCCAGGCTGAACGGCTTGGTGACGTAGTC
>JAUNUA010000233.1 GCA_030538435.1 Brachybacterium sp. | reverse complement strand
CCCGGTGGCGCAGGCGCGTCACCGGGCGCGCTCGACGAGGGCGTCGACGCTGCGTTCGGCGGCGCGGCCGTCCCCGTAATGCTCCGGCCGCGGTGCCGTCGGGCGGGGCCGTGACACGGAGCCGGGGAGGGTCACCGGGTCCGGCACCAGCTGGTTCCACTCACCGTCCAGGGTCTCCACCCATTCGGTCTCGGTGCGAACGGTCGAACAGGGAGTGCCCAGCAGGTACGCCTCCTTCTGCAGTCCGCCAGAATCGGTGACGACCGCTCGGGCCTGCTGCACGGCACCCACCAGGTCCGGGTAGGCGAGCGGTTCGCCGACGCGGACGGCGCCGCCCTCCAACTCGATTCCGGCCTCGCGCGCTCGGGCAACCAGCCGCGGGTGCGCGAACAGCGCGAGCGGCATGTCCAGGTCCTGCAGGGCGCGGACGATCGCTCGCAGACGCTCCGGATCGTCAGTGTTGTCGGCGCGGTGCAGCGTCGCCACCGCGAAGTCCTGCCCGGGGTCGATGCTCTCGGGCAATCGCAGCTCCTGGCTCTCGACACCGGCGGCGACCCGCAGGCACACATCGGTCATCACGTCCCCGACCACCAGGGTCCGATCGGCGAGGCCCTCCTCGGCGAGGTGGCCACGGGCGACCTCCGTCGGGGCCAGCAGCAGATCGGCTGCGTGGTCGGTGAGAACGCGATTGTGCTCCTCAGGCATCCGCCGGTTGAAGGAGCGCAGGCCCGCCTCCAGGTGGGCGACCTTCAGGTGCATCTTCACGGCAGACAGGGTGCCGGCGAGGGTGGAATTGGTGTCGCCGTAGACGAGGGTCCAGTCGGGTCGGTGCTCCTCGAGCACGTCGTCCATCGCCGCGAGCATCGCACCGGTCTGACGTCCATGGGAGCCGGAGCCGACGGCGAGGTTCACGTCCGGCGCGGGAATCCGCAGGTCCGCGAAGAACACGTCGCTCATGGTCGCGTCGTAGTGCTGGCCGGTGTGGACGATGACGTGCTCCACGTCATCCCGCTGGCCGGCCGCATCGGCGATCGCCGCGAGCTTCACGAACTGGGGGCGGGCACCCACCACGGACAGGATCTTCACGCTGGGACTCCTCGTCTGCTCCGGCGCCGCCATGTCGATCATGCTCGGCAACGACCTACTGTATCCAGTGAAGCGGCGCTGTCGATCTCGAGGCGACACACGGTAAGACTCATGCACCTGGAACCACCACGCGCCCCTATCGGGTCACGACGGACGGCCGACCAGGTCGAATATGCGGTAGCGTGCGTCGAGGAGATTTCGGAGCAACCGATGCGGCCGCGCCGTCGATCCGGCAACACTGCTCTCGACGGGGTTGCGGCGACAACCCCATCGGCAGCATGTCGGCTCCGAGCATGTGGTCGTAACACGCAGTGACATGCTCCCGCAGGGCCCGTGGTCCAGCGGAAGCGTCCAACTGTGACAACGTCACCAGTCGCGGTTCCGACCACCAAGCACGAATTGGGAGGGCGGGACGATGCCAAGCGACAGTCGACAACTGCGCCTGCACCTCACGCGGTCCTCCTGGCACACAGCGACGACGCCCTCCGGAACCCTCCACGTCCTCGCGCCAGACGTACCGCTCCGAGAACTCGAGCGAGCGCTCTCCCATTCCCCGTCAGCGCGAGCCGCACTGGAAGCACTCGCGAAGAGGGGTGCGTATGCCGCGATTTCCCACTCGGCGCACTCCGACCCCGTCCTGCACACGGATATCAACCGGTCGTTCCCGCTGTACTGGCAGTACACCTCTGACGGACTTGAGGTTGCTGATGACCATCGCCTCCTCGGAGACTCCGCCGACCTGGTGCCAGACGCCCAATCCGTCGCAGAGTTCGCTAACGCAGCCTTCACCGTCGGCACCCGAACACTTCGGATCGGAGTGCACAGCGCCCCGGCAGACGCAGAGGTCACCCTCGGCACAGACCACGCCCGGACGACGTCACTGGGGCGTGTCGCGCTCCCGGGGCGAGGCGCCATCACCGACCCGGTCGAGGCCGCCTCACATTTCGAGGATGCTCTGCACCGGACACTAGATGACCTCGTCCGCGCTCACCCCAACTCTCATTTCGTCGTGCCGCTCAGCGGCGGGACCGATTCCCGGCTCATCGCCGCCATGCTCCGAGACATCGGTCCGCGCAGATTGACGGCCTTCACCTACGGCATCAAGGGATCGATTGAGGCCGAGACCTCCCGCCTCGTCGCCGCCGCCCTCGACATCCCCTGGCAGACCGTCACCCTCTCCCCCCGGCGCATTCATGCCGCGTGGAGCGCCGAGGGAACGGGATCCTTCCTCGCCTACTCCCACCTCGGCAACGCGTTGCCGCACGTCCAGGATTGGTTCGCGATCCGAGAACTGAGCCGCGCTGGAGTGATCGGAGAGGATTCTGTGGTGCTGCCGGGCCACACCGCGGCCCGCAGCTACATCCCACTGCCCGTAGGGCCCGATCCCGGGGAGGTCGGTTCGGACAAGATCATTGATGCGGTGATCCTCCGCCACTTCAATCAGCGGGGGCATTTTCCCCTGGCAACGCCCTACCGCGATTTGTTCAGCGACCGAATCCGGGAGGAGCTGCAGCTCTCCGACAGCGCGAAGGACCCCCTCGACGCCGCCCGTCTCATTCAGACCTTCAACATCCAGCACCGGCAAACCAAGTACATTCTCAACTCGGTTCGGACCTACGAGCACTTCGGGGCGGGATGGTCGATGCCATTGCTGTCCGCTCAATGCCACCGCGCGATGCAGGACATCGACTGGTCCGTGCAAAGCACCAAGGAATGGTATCGCCGCCTCACCGATTCCGTGGTGCGCCGCGTTGCGGGCGCCACACTCGATGATCTGCGGTTGGCTGCGGAGCACCCGGACCACCTACCTGTGCCGGCCCCCGGGGCCGTTTCGAGCGGTGTCACTGCCGCACGTCGCTCCTTCGTCCGTGCGTCGCGCCAGCTCGGCAACCTTCGCCACCCCATGGCATTCGAGGCATTCAGCCGTACCCCATCGGCATATCTGAGCGGCCTTGCTCGCCGTCAATCTCCGGTAGGGATCTTCGCTCACCAGTTCCTGCAGGGGACCTGGAACACGAGCTTTTCCTGGCGGGATCCAGCAACCTGGGACGCTCCACGCGCCACCAGGACCGTTCAGATCGCACTCCCGAATCCTCGCGAGTAGGATCCTCGATAGACCCGGCAGCTAGTTCCTCGATCGCGGGACATCGCCGGAAGACCCCGCGCGTCTGAAGGGAACACCAACCATCCGCAGCCCACTGTGGTCCCGTCTCACGACCAAGTACCCCATCCTGCGCAGCCTCTCCCACATGATGACGGGAACCGTCATCGCGCAGATCATCGCCCTGGCAACCCAGCCAGTTGTGGCAAGGCTCTACAGCGACCACCAGTTGGGGCTCCTCGCAACCTTTATGGCGGTGCCGATGATCGTCGGGACCGTGGCGGCCCTGCGATACGACATGGCCATCGTGCTGCCACAGGAGGAGTCCGAAGCGTCATCCCTGCTGCGATTCTCACTGATCGCTTCGGGCGTTGCCGCGGCTCTACTGACCGTCGTTGCCATCATTGGCCGTGAGGGGATCGCTGGACGAATCGGCGAAGAGGGACTGTCCCCGTGGGTGTGGCTCATCGGGCCGATGGCCCTTCTCCTGTCGTGGAATACTATTCTTGCGTTCTGGTTGAATCGACACGCGGACTTCTCAGGGATCGCATCGAAGAACGTCGTGTTGTCCGGCGTCAATGCCGCAACACGTATCGGTCTAGCTGTCGGAGCGGTCGCCTCGTTCTTCTCGCTTGTCCTGAGCCAGGCCCTCGCGCTCATCGCAGCTTTCGCCTATATGGTCACC
>JAUNUA010000232.1 GCA_030538435.1 Brachybacterium sp. | reverse complement strand
GGCGCCTGCGAGGCGTGGCGGCAGCTCGGGATCACGGACGCCACGGGGAGTGTGATCGCAGTCGGCTCCGGCCGGATCCGGTCCGCGCACGGCGACATCCCCGTCCCGGTGCCCGCCGTCGGCCGCCTGGCACTCGGCTGGCCAACAGTGGCCGGGGAGATCCTCCCCGGCCGGGGGCACGGCCACTCCCACCACGATCACGACCACGGACACGACGGCGATGACGGAGGCCCGCACCCGCACGGCGGGCGACATGTTCCCCCCGGGGTCGCCCCCGGCATCGGAGAGCTCGCCACACCCACCGGTGTCGCCCTCGTGCGCGGTCTCGCGAGCTCCGCGGGACCACAGCCGCTGCTCGTCACCGAGGTGCTCGGCGTCGGCGCGGGAACCAAGAACACCCCGGGTCGCCCGAACGTCGTCCGCGTCCTCATCGGCGCCCCACTCCCCGCCACGCCCGACGGCGACCTCCCTGACGCGCACGACACGCCGCGCTCCGCCGTCGAGCTCGCCGCGAACGTCGACGACCTCGATGCGCGCCTGTGGCCGGGCGTGCTCGATGCGCTCCTCGACGACGGTGCGCTGGACGCGTGGCTCACCCCGATCGTCATGAAGCACGGTCGCCCGGCGGTGACCATCCACGCCCTTACCCGATCCGAGGACGCGTCACGCCTGGGACGACGGATCATGGATCTCACCGGCAGTCTCGGTGTGCGCTCACACTCTGTGGAGCGCCAGATCCGCACCCGCACGTTCGAGGAGATCCACCTGGACTCTCACCCGATCCGGGTGAAAGTCGCCCGGGACACCGATGGGGTGATCGTGCGGAGGGAACCGGAGTTCCGGGACGTTGCCGCCGCCGCGCGGGCGCTCGGCATCACGGAGCGGGAGGCCCTGGACCGCGCCCGCGCCGCTGCCCGCTGACCGTGCCCGCTCCTCGGGACCAAGCGCCCCGCCCGGACCCGTCGGCCCCGCTTATGGTCGATTCCGACGTCTCGACGCCAGGGAGCCGCCCCGCACCATGACTGCCTCGCCACGACACCCCGGCACGTCCCGACCCGTGCCCGCGACCCTCCCGGTAGGCCGTCGGAGCGTGCTGCGGGGGAGCCTCGGGCTGATTGCCCTCGGCGCGGCTGTGCCCGCGCTCGCCGCCTGCAACGGCCGCGGCCCGACCAGCACCGTCGGCCAGCTGCCCTTCGACCAGGCCCTTCCGATCCCCCCGCTGGAGGAGGGCGAGCTGGAGGGCGGGACCCGCCGCTTCGACCTCACGGTGCAGGACGGGACCAGTGATCTCGTGCCCGCCGGACCCACGCCGACCCGCGGCGTGAACGGCGCGATGCTCGGACCCACCCTGCTCGCCCGGCGCGGCGACGAGATCCGCATGCGCGTCACCAACGAGCTCGACGAGGACACCGTCCTGCACTGGCACGGGATGGAACTGCCCGCGATCGCCGATGGTGGACCCCATCAGCACATCCACCCCGGCAGCACGTGGGAGCCCCGCTGGATGATCGATCAGCCCGCCGCGACCCTCTGGTACCACCCCCACCCCCACGGCGCCACGGAGCGCCAGGCCTACCAGGGGATTGCCGGGATGTTCCTGATCACCGACGACGAGGAGGAGTCCCTGCCGCTCCCCCACCGCTACGGGATCGACGACATTCCCGTGGTGGTGCAGGACAAGACCTTCGACGAGGACGGGAACCTGGTGGAGACCGACGCGTCGCTGAACGGGATGCTCGGCGACACCGTCCTCGTCAACGGCGCCACCGCACCCGTATTGGACGTCCAGGCGCAGCTGACGCGGCTGCGCCTGCTGAACGGCTCCACGGCCCGCTCGTATTCCTTCGGCTTTGAGGACGACCGGCCACTGCGGATCATCGGCTCCGACGGCGGTCTGCTGGCCGCCCCGGTGGAGACGACCCGGATCCTTCTCACGCCCGGGGAGCGGGCCGACGTCGTGGTGGGCATGCAGCCCGGGGAGCAGTCCACGCTGCGGTCCTACCCCCATGACCTGGGCATCCCGAGGACGACTGCGGGGCGTGCGGGCGCCGCCGATGAGCTCGACATCCTGCTGCTGCGCGCGGGCCCGGACCTCGAGGCCTCTGAGGAGCTGCCGGAGGTGCTTGCCGCCATCCCGGACCCTGATCCTGTGGGGGTATCCGAGGAGCGGCCGTTCGACCTGGGCAACAACGTCATCAACAACCGGGTGATGGACATGGACCGGATCGATGCGGAGATCCCGAGCGGCAGCACCGAGATCTGGTCGGTGCGGAACATCCACACCGAGCCCCACAACTTCCACGTCCACGGGGTGCAGTTCCGCGTGCTCGCCATCGACGGCGACGCACCGCCACCGCAGCTCGCCGGTTTCAAGGACACCGTCTACGTCGCGCCGCGCCAGCGGGTCCGACTGCTGCTGGAATTCCCCGACCACCCCGATCCGGAGCACCCGTACATGTACCACTGCCATCTGCTGCGCCACGAGGACGCGGGGATGATGGGGCAGTTCACGCTGGTCGAGGGGTAGGTCGGGGTCCGTGGATCTCGTTCGTCGGACCCGTGACCTACTGTGGCAGCGACCCCGGACGAGGAGGACCGATGGACCGTAGTGAGGACGCCACCGAGCGGCCCTACGAGCAGCTGGCATCGCTGATCGCCGCGGCGCAGACCGAGGATCCGTTCGGTCGCTGCACCATCCTCATCCCGCACCGCGCCGTCGCCTACGACGTGCTGCGCACCCTCACGGCTGCCTCCCGCGCCGGTACGGTGAATGTCCGAGCTATCACCCTGCTGGACCTCGCCCGCGAGATCGTGGACGAATCCGGTGACCTGAGTGGCCGCGAGGCCCTCACGCCGACGGCTCTGCGCCGGGCGCTCGCGACGGAGCTCGCCATCGACCCCCTCCGCTTCGCCGAGGTCGCCGAGCAGCCGGCCACCCTCGACGCCCTGGTGGACGCCTCCCAGCGCCTGCTGCGTCGTGGTGCCGACCCGGCCGCCCTGCCCCCGGTCACCGCCGATGTCCTCACCCTCCACCGCCGTGCCCTCACCTACCTGGAGGGCACCATCACCGCGCAGGATGTGCTGGCCTCCGCGACGCGAACCCTGCACCGGGATTCCGGGGTGCGGGAGCGGCTGGGGAGCGTGGTCGCCTTCCAGCTGCCCGAGCAGCACGATCCCGCCTCACGCGCTTTCGCCGCTGCTGTCACGGCCGGCGCCACGGTGCTCGCGCCCCCGACGCTCACCGACCGGGAGATCCGCACCAGTATCGGCAGGCTGCTCAGCGTCACCGACCCCGTTGAGGAGGCCCGTGCCGCCGTGGAGACGGCCGCCACGGCGCTTGCCGACGGGTCGGCGGCGGCAGGCCACCGCATCGGCATCTTCTTCCCCACCGCGGATCCGTATCAGGAGCTCGTCACCAGCCAGCTCTCCCGCGCAGGCATCACGTACACAGCGCGATCCGGGACACCGCTGATCGCCCAACCCGTGCCTCGCTCGCTGCTGCGGCTGCTGGAGCTCGACGCCGACGCCCCCGATGTCCGGACCGTGCTCGATGCGCGCTGGGAGGGTGCGCTGCAGACCGAGGGGGTGCCGTCCTCCCGGCGGTGCGAGCTCGCCTATGTCCACGGCATGGACCCTGCCTCCCGTGCCCGCGCCGCCACGGACCCCGACGGGCCCCTCGCAGGGCGCGAAGCAGACCTTGCGGCGCTGACCGCAGTGGTCGAACGGCTGGGCGCGTATCTGCACGCGATAGATGCCGCCCCCACCTGGGCTGGAGCGGTCGCCGCGCTCACGGACCTGGTCGCAGGGATGTTGCGCCCGCGCAGCTCCACCCCCGGTGATCGCGCCGCCGGCCGGGCCCTCGACAGCGCGCTGCAGGTGCTCGCCCGGCAAGAGCCGGAGGCGAAGAACCCCGGTCGGCACGTCCTCACCCGG
>JAUNUA010000231.1 GCA_030538435.1 Brachybacterium sp. | reverse complement strand
GTACCTGCCTGTCCTCGTCTCGGTGACTGCGCCATTATGGCAGAGCAGACTGCACCGACGGCCGCCGAGGACTCATCGCCTCTCTGCTGGCGTACGCTGAGTCGCAGCCGAGGGACGAACGATCGACAAGGACACACTGCACATGGCATCGGGTAAGGCGGCCGGCTGGGCCTACTGCGAGGAGTACGGACTCCAGACCTCGCCGTTCGGCGAGGACGGCCTGATGGAACGCGCCCGCGAGCGCGCCTCCGAGCTGGGGGTCGCCCCCGTCCACCCCGGCGAGGGACAACTGCTGCGTCTGCTCGCCTCCAGTGTGCAGGCCACCTCCGTCGTCGAGATCGGCACCGGCGCCGGCGTCGGCTCCCTGTACCTCCTCGCCGGCATGGACCCCGCCGGGGTCCTCACGACCATCGACCCCGAGTTCGAGAATCAGCGCACCGCTCGCCAGTCCTTCACCGAGGCCGGGATCCGCTCCGCCCGGGTCCGCACGATCGCCGGACAGCCGCGGGACGTCATCGTCCGGCTCACGGAGAACGCCTACGACATGGTGACGTTCCTGGCGGACGCCCCCCACGCCCAGGACCTGCTCGACCATGCCGTCCGCCTGCTCCGCCCGGGGGGCCTGCTGGCGATCACCCACACGCTCTACCACGACCGCGTTGCCGACCCCGCCACCCGCGACGCGGACACCACCCGGGTGCGTCAGCTCCTCCAGGCGGTGCAGGAGTCGGAGGATCTGCACTCCGCGATGGTCCCGAGCGGGGACGGTGTGCTCGCCGCGGTTCGCCGCCGCTGACCCCCGCCACGCCCGCTCCGCAGGCACGACATAGCCCGCACGACCAGGTCGGTCGTGCGGGCTTCGCGTGAGACGGGGAGGCCCCATCCGGCGGGATCCGTCACCCGTCCCCCACCGGGTCGTTCCTCCCCGATGCGTCGATCAGGCCTTCACAACACCGCCGAGGGCCTCGCGGAGCTCTGCCGCCTCCGAAGCGTTGATCTCAACGACCAGACGACCTCCGCCCTCGAGCGGGACGCGCATGATGATGCTGCGCCCCTCCTCGACGACCTCGAGGGGTCCATCTCCCGTGCGTGGCTTCATTGCGGCCATCGGCCTGCCTCCCTGTCGCTGTGATGCGGTCCGGTCCGGGAACCCCGGTCATCTCCCGATGCCGGTCCGGACGCGACCATTATCTCAGGTCTTCGGCGTGATCGTTCGCCTCTGTGGGTTTCCCCGGCGCCGCCTGCACCTTCGCCTGTGGATCCTGCGACGGCTGCACCGTGGCGCGATCAGTGCTGCGACCGCGGGACCGTCGGCGTCGGCGACGGCCCCGGCCCTGCCACCACGGTTCCTCCGGCGGGTCCATCCCGAGCGGCACCCGGCCGAGCGCGGCAAGCAGGAACCCGATGACGCTGACGACGGCCACGCCGAGCAGCACCCACACCATCGGGTCCGTGCCGGTCATCGGCCACAGCCCTCCCGCAGCACTGCGAGAACGTCCTCGGCGGTGTCGACCACGGGGATGAGGTCCAGGTCGCTCGCGGAGATCGCCCCGTACTCGAGCATGGTGCCGCGCAGCCAGTCGATCAGACCACCCCAGTACGCACTGCCGACGAGCACCACCGGGAAGCGGGAGATCTTGTGGGTCTGGATGAGCGTGATCGCCTCGGCGAGTTCGTCCAGGGTGCCGAAACCGCCGGGCATGACGACGAACCCGGTGGAGTACTTCACGAACACGGTCTTGCGGGCGAAGAAGTAGCGGAAGTGCACCCCTAAGTCCACGTACTCGTTCATCCCTTGTTCGAAAGGCAGCTCGATGCCGAGTCCCACGGAGACACCCCCGGCGTCCTTGGCACCCTTGTTCCCGGCCTCCATGATGCCGGGGCCGCCCCCGGTGATGACGGCCATGTCGAGCTCCTCGACAATCGCCCGGGCGATGTCCTCGGTGAGCCGATAGTCGGGGTGGTCCACGGGGGTGCGCGCGGAGCCGAAGATGGAGATGGCGGGCCCGAGCTCCGCGAGCGCCCCGAAGCCCTCGACGAACTCGGCCTGGATGCGCATCACGCGCCACGGATCGGTGTGCAGCCAGTCGGAGGACTCCTGGGTGTCCAGCAGCCGCTGGTCCGTGGTCTCCGAGGGCCGCTGGGCGCCGCGCAGAGTGATCGGGCCCTTGCGGTATTCGTCGCGATGGTCGGACTGCGGGGCGCTTTCGACGGCCCCGGCGTCCTGAGTGGGGGCGGTGGCCTCGAGGCCCCCGCTCTGGTTCTGGGAGGTCATGGCGCCGAGCCTATCGCCCGTCACCGCCCGGTTGTGTCCTCCTCCACACCGAGCCAGGAACCGAGGGCAGCGCGGCAGGAGCGCAGGTCGGCGAGCGGGACGTGCTCATCATCGGTGTGGGCGAGCAGTGGATCTCCGGGACCGTAGTTCACCGCCGGTACACCCAGGGCGGAGAAGCGGGAGACGTCCGTCCATCCCTGTTTGGCAGCAACGCCCACGTCCTCCCCGAGGGCCTCGAGGAAGGCCCGGGCGGGGGCGGAGTCAAGACCCGGCATCGCGCCGGGCGCGCGATCGGTGACGGTGATCTCCACGTCGAGGCCATCGAGGACGTCGCGCACATGGGCCTCTGCCGCAGAGACGTCGGTGTCCGGGGCGAAGCGGTAGTTCAGGTGGACGCGGGCACGGTCGGGGATGACATTGCCCGCGATGCCGCCGTCGATCGCGACGGCGTTCAGCGCCTCCCGGTACTCCAGGCCGTCGATCACAGCGCGCCGTGCCTCATAGGCGGCGAGCCGTCCCAGCACGGGAGCGAGACGGTGGATGGCGTTGTCCCCCACCCAGTCGCGAGCGGAGTGAGCGGCAATACCGCGGACGGCGACCTCCAGCTTCATGGTGCCCTTGCAGCCGCCCTCGACACCCGCAGAGGTCGGTTCTCCGAGGATCGCGAAGTCCGCTGCGAGCCACTCGGGGTGGTCGCGGGCGATGCGGGTCAGGGAGTTCTTCTCCGCCTCGACCTCCTCGTGGTCATAGAAGATCCAGGTGAGGTCGACGGGTGGATGCTCCGCCAGCACCGCGAGCTGCAGGAATACCGCGACGCCGCCCTTCATGTCGCAGGATCCGCGGCCCCACAGTGACGCGGTGCCGTCGATCGTGCGCAGCTCGGACGGGAGGTTCGCGGCGATCGGCACCGTGTCCAGGTGCCCGGCGAGCAGCACACGGGTGTCGCGGCCAAGGTCCGTGCGAGCGATGACGGTGTCACCGTCGCGCTCGGTCCGGAGGTGGGGGGCCTCGCGGCGGAGCACCTGCTCGACGGCATCGGCCAGGGCTGTCTCCTCGCCGGAGACGGAGGGGACGTCGACGATCTGCCGGGTGAGCTCGACGATGTCGGCGCGCGCATCGAGGGCGGACCGGACGGGGACGTTCTCGCTGTCGCTCATACTCCTCATCGTAGGGCGGGCAGCGCCGTGGCGATCTGCGCAAGGCGCACCGCGACCTGCTCCGCGAACCGCAGGAGCTGAGGGTTCGTGCCGGGCTCGGCGGTGATCGCCGATCCGGGCTGTGCGGCTGACGCCGGGATGCCGACGACGAGGCGCCGGTCGTGCTCGCGGCCGTCCTCCCCGATCGTCTCGCAGCGCCGGGTGACGTCGATGCTGCCGGTCGTGACCGGCTCCTCACCGTGCTGCATGGGCAACAGGGCCGTGCGCAGCTCCCCGCGGTCGCGGAGTCTCTGCAGCAGAGGGCTTGCGTAGCGCCCGAGGTCCACCGCGGGCAGGTGCGCCTCGAGCACCGCGTCGCAGAGCCGGCGGGGCCCCTCGCCGGCGTGGACGGTGAAACGGCCGGCGCTCTCGTCGACCCCCAGGTCGAAGCCGGGCCCGGTGAACTCCAGCAGGCCCGCCTCCTCCAGCGCGAGGATCTGGCGGACCCGGAGCACGGGAGGGCCGGAGGCCCAGGAGGCGAACGCGTTCT
>JAUNUA010000230.1 GCA_030538435.1 Brachybacterium sp. | reverse complement strand
GGCCCCCGGCGCGTCACAATGGGGGCATGCACACCGCCGACGGCACAGCTCTCCCCGACCCGATCGATCCCACCACCACCGAGGCCTGGCAGTCTCTCGAGGATCAGGAGGCGCAGCTCGAACCCGACCTGCGCGCCTGGTTCGCCGCGGACCCGGATCGTGCGGCGTCGATGACGCACACCGCCGCGGATCTCTTCGTCGACCTCTCGAAGAACCTCCTCACCCCGCAGATCCAGCAGCTGCTGCTGCAGCTCGCCGAGGATGTCGGCCTGGAGGAGCGACGCGACGCGATGGTCGCAGGCGAGCGCATCAACACCTCCGAGGACCGGGCGGTGCTCCATACGGCGCTGCGCCGACCCGACGGCGCGGAGCCGGCGCTCATGGTTGACGGGCAGGATGTCGACGGGGATGTCCGTTCCGTGCTGGACCGCGTGTATGCCTTCGCGCGGGAGGTCCGCTCGGGCCGCTGGACGGGCGTCACCGGCAAGCGCATCGAAACGGTGGTGAACATCGGCATCGGTGGCTCCGACCTCGGTCCGGTGATGGTGTACGAGGCGCTGCGCCCGTACGCCGATGCTGGGATCGCCTGCCGGTTCATCTCGAACATCGACCCCACCGATGCGTGGCAGAAAACCCACGACCTCGACCCGGAGACCACCCTCGTCGTCGTCGCCTCGAAGACGTTCACGACGTTGGAGACTATTACCAATGCCCGCCTGGTGCGCTCCTGGCTGCTGGAGACCCTGCGGGAGCGGGCGGGCCTCACCGAGGAGCAGCACGGCGAAGCGGTCGCGAAGCACTTCGTCGCGGTCTCCACCGCGCTCGACAAGGTCGAGGAGTTCGGGATCGACCCCACGAACGCCTTCGGTTTCTGGAACTGGGTGGGCGGGCGCTACAGCGTCGACTCCGCGATCGGCACCTCCCTCGCGGTGGCGCTCGGCCCGGAGGTGTTCGAGGACCTGCTCTCCGGCTTCCACGCCATGGATCGCCACTTCCTGACCGCCCCACTCGCGCAGAACGTGCCAGTGCTGATGGGCCTGCTGAACGTGTGGAACGTGAACTTCCTGGAGGCAGAGACCCACGCGGTCCTCCCCTACTCCCAGTACCTGCACCGATTCCCCGCCTACCTCCAGCAACTGACCATGGAGTCCAACGGCAAGTCGGTCCGCTGGGACGGCACGCCTGTGACGACCCACACCGGCGAGGTGTTCTGGGGGGAGCCCGGCACCAATGGACAGCATGCCTTCTACCAGCTGATCCACCAGGGCACCCGGCTGATCCCCGCGGATTTCATTGCGTTCGCCGAGCCCGCCCACGCGCTCGCCGACGGTGAACAGGACGTCCACGAGCTGTTCCTCGCGAACTTCTTCGCCCAGACCAAGGCGCTCGCCTTCGGGAAGACCGAAGAGGAAGTCCGCGCCGAGGGCAGCGAAGGCGCACTGATCCCGGCGCGGGCGTTCTCCGGGAACCGTCCCACCACCTCGATCATGGCGCCGGCCCTCACCCCCGCAGTGCTGGGGCAGCTGATCGCCCTGTATGAGCACATCACCTTCGTGGAGGGCACCGTGTGGGGCATCAACTCCTTCGACCAGTGGGGCGTGGAGCTCGGCAAGCAGCTGGCGAAGGAGCTCGCTCCGGCGGTTGCCGGGGACCGGGAGGCGATCGATGCGGAGGATCCCTCCACCGCGGGTCTCATCCGGTACTACCGCGAGCACCGCATCGACCAGTAATAGCCGGTGGGGCTCTCGGCCCGGGTGGCACTGGTCGACACCGCGTCACCCAGTGTTCACCCCGTCGCCCACCCACCGGCCCCTTGGTCCCCCGTGATCGGGGATGCTGCTCCGTAGAGTGGTCCTGCCCCTGGATCCGCGAGTAGAGGACGGCCCATGAAGATCGGAATTCTGACGTCGGGTGGAGACTGCCCCGGCCTGAACGCTGTCATCCGCGGCAGCGTGCTGAAGGGCGACACCGTCTACGAGGACGAGTTCATCGGCTACCGCGACGGGTGGCGCGGCGTGATCGAGAACGACCACAAGTCCCTCCCCCGCCGACGGGTTCGCGGAATGGGCCGCGTGGGCGGGACCATGCTGGGGACGTCCCGCTCGAACCCCTTCCACGATGGCGGGGACGGCGCGGCGATCGTCCGGGAGAACATGGACAGGGAGGACGTCGACGCCCTGATCGCTATCGGCGGTGATGGCACCCTGTTCACCGCCAACCGCCTGGCGGAGGCCGGCATCCCGATCGTTGGGGTCCCGAAGACCGTGGACAACGACCTCGACGCCACGGACTACACCTTCGGTTTCAATACCGCGGTGGAGATCGCCACGCAGTCCCTGGACCGGCTGCGGGTCACCGGCGACTCCCACCACCGCTGCATGGTCGCCGAGGTGATGGGCCGATCCGTCGGGTGGATCGCGCTGCACTCCGGGATGGCAGCAGGAGCGCACGTCATCTGCATCCCCGAGCACCCGCTGACGATCGAGGAGATCTGCGAGTACGTGCAGTCCGCCTGGGACCGCCGCCGGGCGCCGCTGGTGGTCGTGGCGGAGGGTTTCATGCCCAAGGACGCCCCGGAGGGGTTCATGGACTACGAGATGGACGAGTTTGGGCGGCCGCGCTTCGGAGGGATCGCCGAGGCGCTCGCCCCGGTGATCGAGAAGCAACTCGGGATCGAGACGCGCTCGACGGTGCTCGGGCACATCCAGCGCGGCGGCGAGCCGACCGGGTACGACCGGGTGCTGGCGACGCGCTTCGGGATGGCAGCACTGGACCTGGTGCACGCCAAGGGGTTCGGCCGGATGGTGGCGCTGCGCGGCACCGGCATCATCGACGTGCCCCTCACCGAAGCGATCGACAGCGTGAAGGCTGTGCCCGAGCATCGCTGGTTGGAAGCGGAGACGTTGTTCGGCTGATCGACGTGCTGCGAGCTTGCGAGCGGCAGGAGATCAGCAAAACAGCACTGCTGATCGACGTGCTGGCGAGGCACGAGCCGGCAGAAGATCAGTCAGATAGCACTGCGTGCGGTTCCGCCGCTCAGCGGCTGCCAAGCTCCCCGAGGAGTGCTTTGGCGTAGGAGGCGTGGACGGATTCCTCGTCACTCGGGTGGTACATCCCGGCCCGGACGTCCCGGCTGAGACGCTCCAGCTCGCTGCCCCGGAAGTAGTGCGAGCCGCCACTGGCGCGCAGCACCTGATCCACCGCGGCGATCGCGGACTCCGTGGCGCGAGATTTGACTCCCGAGAAGTCGAGAAACCAGCGGGGGCCCGGCTCGGGCACGTCGGCGTCCCCGATCCGGTCGAGGTCCGCGGCGACCTTCTCGATCTGCAGCCGCGCGCCGTCGGCGCGGATCGCGGCGTCGGCGATCCGCCAGCGGATGTCGGGGTCGTCGGCGTGGACGATGTCGCGGGTGCGGGAGCGGCGAGTCGTCGCGATCTGCGTGCCGACCTCCACGGCGCGCTCCGCGATCCCGGTGTAGACCGCGGCGAGCAAGAGTTCGAACACTCCGAAGATCCCGAAGACGAAGGGGTCGAGGTTCGGGCCGACGGGGGTGGTGGTGAGGATTCGCCCCGCCGGCAGTCGCGCTCCGTCGAGCCGCGTGGTCGCGGACTGGGTGGCGCGCATCCCGTGGGTGTCCCAGTCGTTCGCGATCTCGATGCCCTCGCCCCGCTCGAGGACGCCGAACACGAGCCGCGCATCGCCGTCGGCCGCGTCCGCGGTCTCCTCGAGCGGGAGCGCGGCGTGCATGACGAGCCGCGTCCACACCGGGGACAGGGAGGTGAAGATCTTCGTGCCGTGCAGCAGCAGGTCCTCGCCGTCCCTGGCACTGGTCGTGAAGGAGTCGAAGAGCATCGCCTCATTGCCGGGCTCGGAGATGCCGAAGGCGAACAGGTGCCCGTCCGCGGCGTCCCGCAGGATCGCGGCACCGGAGTCGGCGCCCTGGCGGTGGGCGTGAAGGGCCGCCCCTGTCACCACCAGG
>JAUNUA010000229.1 GCA_030538435.1 Brachybacterium sp. | reverse complement strand
GCAAGGGGCTCCACCAGAGGGGCACATCAGCCCGCATGACACCGCTGGATTACTGCACGCGGGCTCCGGACGTCCTACCGCTGGATTACTGCACGCCGTGCCGGCTTCGGTCGTCTTATTGCTTTCTCGCTGCCATGCCGCTGAAGGCGATGTCGGTCGCCGGCGCAGCCAGCACTTCTGGTCGACAGCGAGGGTCTGAGGCTGCTGTTCCTGCTGCCGATCGCTGCCGTGAAGATCGACGGCCTGGACGGCTTGGATGGGGGAGTCTGCGGAGGCGGCATCGAGGACGCTAGGCCAAGGTGCTCGTGACCGCCGCCTATCCCCGGATTACTGCACGCACCCACCGTGCAGTAATCCGGGGATAGGAGAGCTTGCGGCAGCACATCTCCCGAACAGCCTCGCAGAGAGCATCGGGTGTGGATCCGTACGCCGATCACGAACCGTGACGATGCTGCTGCTCACCTCTGGCGATGACTCGCTCATACCGGCCTAGCGGAACCGGCAGCGACCGACCTAGCTGGTGTCGGGCGTGCAGTAATCCGGGGATAGCGGTTGTCCCGAGGAGGTGGCTTCGGAGAGCTCGATGAGTCGATCGGCAGGAGGCTGAACCGAGGATCAGAGGTGTCGGTCCGTTGTCCATCCCTGGTCGATCCCAGAGTCTGTCGGATGGAGTTTGGACCCCTCGAGGGGGCATCTCGCCTGGCACATCGGGCGTGCAGCAATCCGGGGATAGTGCCGTTGCTGAGGACGGTCTCGCAGCAGGTGTCAGATCTGGTCTCCGATGGTGTCGGAGCCTTCCGGCCAAGCCTGCGAGATGAATCATCATGAGACGTCGAGGGGGGCGCAGCAGCGGTCGACCTGACACGTCGCATCGGTCGTTGCAGAGGAGGTCTGGGAAGAGATCTACAGTGCCTGCGCAGCGTTTCCGTCGGGGACGAGGGGGCCGGTAACGGTGTCCCTGTCGGGGGTACCCAGGGCGCTATCGCAGGGCTGAGAAGTGAGAGTGAAGGGGTGCTGGCAATGCCCGTAGTACCTGTACTGCTGGCGTTACACGTACTGCCGTTACTGCCCGTAGTACGGGTGCCATTATTACCCGTTGCGGAGGTTTAGGATCGGCGTCTGCCTTCTGCAGGCCGATCCTATCATACCGAAGCAAGGGGCTCGCCATGCCCGTAACGCCAGCAGTACGGGTACTACGGGTAACGCCAGTAGTACGGGCAATGCCTGCAATGTGATGAGTTGCGAAACGCAACCCGACTGATAGTCTGGTTGCGAAACGCAACCCGGATCAGGAGCGTCACCATGTACGAGAACACCCCGCGCCCAGCGGTGCGCCGGGTCGGTCGGATGCCGACCGTCTGGATGGATTGGACCACCGGTCGTGGCGTCCGCTCCGACGGGCAGCCGTTCAAGGCTGAGCCTCGTGAGCGCAGGAAGAATCCGAACCTCGCCGACAAGCTCGACGCCGTTGCCGCAGAGGTCGGATCAGCCGCCCGCAAAGTCCGCATCATGCTCACCGGAAAAGTACCCACCGTGCCCCCCGGGGGAAGGCACTGGCTGAAGACTCTTCCGGACGGGTGGAGCTCGCCCCGCGGTCACTGGTTCGGCAACCCTCCGACCGGTCGATTCCAGCACAACCTGACCGGTCTCGAGGTCGAGGTGCGCACCGCCGCGGAATGGTTCGGAGACACCCCCCTGACTCCGAAGCAGGCCTACGATGCATGGGAGACCCTCGACGCCGTTCTGATGTTCACCTTCGGGCGCCGATCCACCCAGCGCACCGACCGGTCGAAGGGCGTGCTGCCGGCCGATATGCGCACCACTCTGATGCTCACACCAGCCGCAACGGGGATGAACCTGTGGGCGGCTTCACTGCCCCGCTCGTTCAACCCGGAGCCGATCTCCACCGACATCGCTGAAGAGCTGCACGCGACCTCCGGGCAGCACCACATCGAGCACCTGGTCGGCTCTGACTCGAACCGGCTGCATGAGGACGTCAGGCCCTTGGTCGACGCCAGGGCCCGCCCGGAGCTCGAGCAGTTCACCTACATCGATGGCAGGTTCATGTACGCCAGCCTCTGTCGGGAGCTGGGAACTGGCCCTGCTGTGCGTCTGGCCAGGGATAAAGCCTGGGATCTGCTGCAGTCCGAAGGCGGAGAGTACGCCCGCGCCCGATACGAGGTGCGCTTCACCGTGCCCTCGGGGTGGGATCACATCGGGATCTTCGGCATGAAGCACTCCAACCCCGAAGACGGGTGGTACTACCCGAACCGACCCGGAGCCTCCGGGGTGACCTGGGCCGATGCCGCCGAGGTGTTCGTCGCACTGCGCGCCGGATGGCAGGTCGACCTGCTCCAAGCGGTGAAGTTCAACGAGAGGATGCGGTCGGCCCATAAGCGCACCGGCGCCGAAGGCCGCGCCGAGCACAAGTCTGTGAAGGCGAAACCGATGGATCTGTGGGCCCAGAAGCTGCGCACCGCTCGGGAGAACATCGCCGGGGATCCTGACCTGTCTCCGGTGATCAAGCAGGCTGTCGGCGGTGCTCTGCGGTCGATCCTGATCAACGCCATCGGTGGCTTTAGCTCCCGGGGACGGTCCTCGACGATCACCGTCGCCGACATCAAAGACGTCCCCCCGGAGTATCAGCACACGATCCAGGTCTACCGAGACCTCTTCGTCTACACCAAGCCCGGATCTCTGCCGCAGGAGTCCCGCCCGATGTACCGGCCTGAGCTCTCCGCCCAGGTGTGGGGGCGCGCCCGTGCCAAAGTGCTCTCAGCCACCGTGGAGGGGCAGCAGACCGGGGCTCTGGCCCTGCCCGGACACTCCATTCTGGGCATCAACGGCGACGCGATCTACACCACCGAGATGCCGGCATGGGCGCTGCCGCAGGACCGCGGCGGCCTCGACGACGGCCGGGCCGGGCGAGCCCGACTCAAGGGGTACTTGGCCGGCCCGGTGAAGACTCCCCGCACCGCAGATGAGCGCAACCAGCTGCGCGCGAAGGCCCAGCAGGCCGGGGCCGAGATCACCCTCGCCGACACTGTCGACCAGGCCACCTTCCCCTTGGAGTTCGACCCCGTGATCGACGCTGGCGAGAAGTACCAGGCTGCCGAGTCCACTGCCGACACGACCATCGATTCGGCTGCAGTATCGGCCGCTGACCAGGAAGGGCAGGCCTGATGACCGAGCAGATGAGCATGGCGGATCTGGTCGCCAAGACCAAGTCCGCCTACGGAATGACCTGGGCGGAGATGGGCCGGCAGATGGGCCGATCCGAGCGGATGATGCGCAAGATCGCCCGCGGCGAGACCTCCGGGGAGAGCTACCGTACTTCGCTGACCGAGCTCTACACCCGCGGGCAGGTCGAGACCCTGACCCCACGACGCCGCGGCAAGGACGGCACCCTGGCGCGAGTGCGCTCCAAGCGCGGAGCCACGGCGAAGTCAGTCACCCCCACAGACACCCGCGGCCGACGAGCCCCGACGGCACCGCGCGGCCGCTTCTCCGTCACGACCCGCCACATGGCTGCCGGCGGTCGCCTCGATCAGGTCGAGATGCCCAAGACCGCCCGCTCCCAGGGCCGAACCAAGGGTTGGAACGCGGTGAAGGACGCGCTGTACCGCACCACGGCGGCAGCCTCCCAGCGGCACGGCGACAAGCGAGTCGCCTTCACCGTCACCTATCAGGATCCCGACGGCACCCGACGGCAGGTCCCGGTGGGGCAGAAGGGCGGATATCACGCCTCCGACGTGGTCTCAGATATCCGGACCAAGCACGGAGGCGACGTCGAGTCCTGGGTCAGCTCACAGGCCAGCGGGGTCTACTCCGACATGGCGAAGGGCTCCATCGTCGGAGTGCAGATGAACACCTCGGATGCGACCCGCAGCAAGGACCAGCGCCGCGCGGAGGACGCTGCAGGAACTCGCCGAGGGAAAGGCTGGAAACGATGAAGCACACCCCCGAAGGCCCCAGTAATGC
>JAUNUA010000228.1:1888-3997 GCA_030538435.1 Brachybacterium sp. | reverse complement strand
GGGGGCCCACAGCGTCGAAAAGCACCGGGGTGTATCCGAAGTCGGCGCAGAATCGCTCCAGCAGCGCGGGATCGGCCCGGCGGGAGCGCGCGGTGAACGCCAGGCGTGCCGCGTGGTCCAGCACCATCGCCCCGGTCCCTTCGAGGAACACCTCGTCGTGCTCGACGCCCGAGTAGTCGAGAACGTGCTGTACCCGGTAGCGGTGTTTCAGCAGGTCGATGATGTCGCTGCGGCGTTCGGTGCGACGATTCGGCGCATACATGGGGTAGAGGGCGATGCGCCCATCGGGGTGGGTGGAGAACCAGTTGTTGGGGAACACTGCGTCAGGGCGGGTGGCCTCCGCATCGTCGAAGAGGTGGACGGTGACCCCGGCGGAGGACAGCATCCACGCAGCCTCCGTGACCTCCCGGTACGCATCCTCCGCGATCTGGTCGGGCCCGCGGTCTGCCCGCCGCTGGAACGCGTTGTCCCTGGCGGTCAGCGGATTGGGGAGGAAGCGGCCGGGGCGAACCAGCACCACGGCGCCGGGGGACTGCGGGGTCACAGGCTGTCCTCTCGATCGGCGGGTCGTCCTCGATCACGCTAGTGATCGTCAGGTTGCACTCACAATGACCGACAGGTGCGACTTCTGCGCACCTGATGCGCACAATGCCAGCGACCGGTGAACAAAGCGCAATTATGCGTCTGAGGGTCACCGCTCGATGGGAGGATGAAGGGGTTCACTGACCTCTCATCGAAGGATTGATCCATGAGCATCCTGGCCAACGCTGTCCTGCGCGCCGTTCCCGGCGCCTTCATCCTGAACTCCGGTATCGGCAAGATCGGCATGCCCGCGGATGCCGCGAAGGGTCTGCAGGAGATGGCGGCGCAGGGCGTTCCCGCCGTCGGGGACATGACTCCGGAGCAGTTCGGGAAGTTCCTGACCTACGGGGAGATCGCCGTGGGTGCCGCGCTGCTCACGCCGCTCGTCCCCACCCGTGTCGCAGGCGCTGCTCTGGGCGCGCTGTCGGCAGGATTCATCGCCTCCTACTTCTCCATCCCGTCAATGACCAAGGAGGACGGTGTCCGTCCGAGCGATGACGGCACGGCACTCGCGAAGGACACGTGGCTCGGCGCCATTGCCGTTGCCCTCATGCTGGGCGGCGCGGGCCGCAAGTGACCTCCGCACCGACGCCGACCTCACCTGATGCCCCGAAGGCCGGGGAAGCCGCCGAGCTCGTTCGCGTGACGCGGGCGGGTGCGGTGGAGTCCCGGCACCTGGGCTCCATGGTCCTGGTGGGTCCCGACGGGGACGTGCGCGTCTCCGTCGGGGCGCCGGAGAAGGCGGTGTTCCCGCGCTCCACCCTGAAACCGTTCCAGGCGGTCGCGTCGTTGCGCGCCGGGGCGGAGCTGGAGGGGGAGGCGCTGGCGCTCGCCTGCGCGTCCCACGTCGGCAGTGAGCGGCACCAGGACCTTGCCGCCGCGATGCTGCAGGCGGCGGGGCTCGGATCGGACGATCTGCAGTGCCCCGCGGTCTACCCGCAGGGGCAGGATGACCTGGTCGCACACGTGCTGGCCGGAAAAGCCCGCTCCACCCTCGCCTTCAACTGCTCCGGGAAGCACGCGGGGTTCCTTGCGGCGTGCCGGGCGAGCGGCTGGGAGATCACCAATTATCTCGACCCCTCCCATCCGATCCAGCGGGCGTCGCTCGCAGTGATCGAGGAGTACTGCGGGGAGCGCGCGGTTGCGGTCGGTATCGACGGCTGCGGGGCGGTCGCCCCGGCGATCAGCCTCATCGGGCTCGCCCGTGGGACCTCCCGGATCGCCCGGGCGACCCCGGACTCCGATGCCGACGATCACGCGATCGCGGTCCGCACTGCGATGCTGGAGCACCCGTGGGCGGTCCATGGCGAGGGCCGGGAGAACACGGTCGTGATGGAGCAGCTGGGCCTGATGGCGAAGTCCGGGGCGGAGGGTGTGCTGATGATCGGCGCGGCCGACGGCACCGCAGTCGCGGTGAAGATGCTGGATGGCTCCCCGCGCGGCTCGACTCTCGCCGCTCTGCACCTGCTGGCCGCGCACGGGGTGATCGAGCAAGCACAGCTCGACCCGGTACTGGAGGTCATCGCC
>JAUNUA010000228.1:0-1878 GCA_030538435.1 Brachybacterium sp. | reverse complement strand
AGCGTTGAAGCTGGCGCCTGTCAGCGGAACACGATGGTGCGGGCGCCGTCCAGCAGGACGCGTGACTGCGCGAACCAGCCGACAGCCTGGCGCAATGTGCGGCACTCCGTGTCCTGACCGATCGCCATCAGCTCGGCGGGGGAGCGGGTGTGGTCCACGCGGGTGACGTTCTGCTCGATGATCGGGCCCTCGTCGAGATCGCTGGTGACGAAGTGGGCCGTCGCACCGATCTGCTTCACACCGCGGGCGTGCGCCTGCCGGTAGGGGTTCGCTCCCTTGAAGCCCGGCAGGAACGAGTGGTGGATGTTGATGCAGCGACCGGCGAGCGCATCGCACAGCCCGGGGGAGAGGATCTGCATGTACCGGGCGAGCACCACGAGCTCCACGTCGTGCTGCTCGACGGCCTCCAGAACGCGTGCTTCGAAGGCGGCCTTCTGCTCAGGATTCGTGACCGGCAGGTGCTCGAAGGGCACGTCGTAGAAGCCGGCGAGCGGGGCAAGCGTGTCGTGGTTAGCGAGGATGAGGGGCACCTCGAGGTCAAGGTTGCCGCCGTCGACCTGGAACAGCAGGTCGTTCACGCAGTGCTTCGCGGTGGACGCGAGGATCAGGGTGCGCAGGGGCCGACGCGCCCGATGCAGCGCATGCTCGATGGCAAACCGATCGAACACTGGTCGAAGCTCCTGTTCGAGCTGCTCCGCGGTGACCGGGGTGTCGATCTGCACGCGCATGGAGAAGCGCCCCGTGGAGTCGCTGGCGAACTGCTGGGACTCGGTGATGTTGCCGCCGGTCGCAAGGACCGCGCCGGTCACGGCGTGGACGATGCCGGGCTGGTCCTGGCAGACCAGGGTGAGGACGTACTGCTGATCCGATGCGCTCATCCCGGCAGTGTAGGAAGCGGTCGCGTTCCCGCGCGGGGCCGTCCGTCCCGGGGGTGCGTGCGCCGGGGCAGTTCCCGGTGCGGCGGTGGGACGCGGGGGAGGCTGTACCCTGCGAAGATGACGGAGCGGGGCTCGCGACGACATCTTGGGATCCACCTCGACGGTGACGCGGGACGTTCCCTGGATGCTCTGCGTGCGGTGTGGGACCCGGTGATGTGCGAGGTGGCGCCGCCGCACGTGACGCTCGTGTACCCGGAGGAAACGCTCGACGCGGACCTGCTGCTGGAGCGTGCGGGCGAGGAGAGCACCCTGACGTCGGCCTTCTCGATTTCACTCGGGGCCATCACCTGCGCGGACGACGGGCGCGGTGGCGTGTTCGTCGAGGTCGAGGACCTGGACGGCGGCCTGGAGACACTGCGGGACCGTTTGCTGCTCCCGCCCCAGCTTTACAGTGGCTACCCCTTCCACACCACGATCGCCCATCCGCGGACCGCCCCGGATCCGGAATCGTGCTGGCAGCACCTACGCGGCCTCACCGTGAAGCAATCGTTGATGGTTCGGGAGGTGCTGTGGACGATCACGGGGGACGATGGGCGGACGGTGCTGGAGCGCTTCCCCCTCACCGGGCCGCCGGTGTACCCCCGCACCTCCATGGCCGGTGGTGTGATCGTCAGCGAGGGCCGTGTGCTCTTGGGTTTGCGGAACCCAGAACGCGCGTCGTTCCCGAATGTGTGGGACGTGCCGGGAGGTCATGTGGAGCCCGGTGAATCCCCGCGAGAAGCGCTGCGCCGCGAGCTCCGGGAGGAGCTCGGCATCGAGGCCGTGCTCGAGCACCCCTGGCATCGACTGGTGGACGAGGAGCTGGGGATTGAGCTCGCGCTGTGGTGCATCCGCGCGTGGAGCGGGGAGCTCAGCAATCGCGCACCTGAGGAGCATCGGCAGCTGGCCTGGTGCACCGCCGACGACCTGAGGTCCCTGCGCCTGGCACATCCTGCGTACG
>JAUNUA010000227.1 GCA_030538435.1 Brachybacterium sp. | reverse complement strand
CGGGGAAGGGCTGCGGTCCACGGTCCAGGGTGTGGGCAGTCTCGGGCCAGGTGGACCAGCGCTGGTCCGGGGCGAGGGCGGTCGGCCCGTCGTCGGTCATATTCGCCAGAGAGGTGGCGTAGAAGGTGTCCCAGTCGAAGGACGAGGTCATCGGGAGCTCCTGAGGAATCTCTCCCACCGGCGAGGGCGGGAGAAGCTCGAGCCGCAAGGTCAGCGGGTCGAGACGAGGGTGAAGGGGACAGCGGGCAGCGCGGTGACAGCCATCGGGTCCTCCTTCCCTCGGGAGCGCCCGCGCGGGGGCGGCGCTCGGGTCCTCAGTGGTCGTGCACGCTCAGCGTAGGGGCCCGGGGGGTGGGGCGCGAGCGGATTTCCGGGGCCGGCGGCGAGGTCCATCTGCACACAACGGCGTCCAGGAGCACGGCACCCGCGCATGTGCAGGCACCGTGCTCCTGGACGCCATCGCGTGCAGATCGCGGCGACACCCACCCGGACCGCGCCCTCCCGCCGGCCCCACCCGGACCGCAGCCACCGCGATACCGGTCTGAACCCGGCCGCGGTCCTCTCGTCCACGACTGACCAGGCAGACTGGTGCCATGGCTGAGAGCACTGATACCCGAGTCGCCGTCTACCTGGACTTCGACAACATCGTCATGTCCTGGTACGACCGCGTCCACGGACGCAACGCCTACTCCCGTGACCGGCAGAAGATCGCCGATGACATCACCGACCCGGAAATCGCTGAACGCCTGAAGGCGGCGACCGTCGACGTGGGCGCGATCATCGACTATGCAGCGTCTTTCGGTTCGCTGATGCTGACCCGCGCCTACGCGGACTGGTCCGCGCCGGTGAACGCGGAGTACCGCTCCCAGTTGGTGGCCCGAGCCGTGGACCTGGTCCAGCTGTTCCCTGCCGCGGCCTATGCCAAGAACGGCGCGGACATCCGTCTGGCCGTGGACACCGTGGAGGACCAGTTCCGCATCCCTGACCTCACCCACGTGGTGATCGTCGCGGGCGATTCGGATTACGTGCCGCTGGCCCAGCGGTGCAAGCGGCTCGGCCGGTACGTGATCGGCATGGGCGTGACGGGCTCGACCGCGCGCTCCCTGGCTGCGGCGTGCGATGAGTTCGAGGCCTATGACCAGTTGCCCGGGGTCACCCGGCCCAAGCTGTCCGGGGGCGGCAAGGGCGGAAAGAGCCAGGAGCAGGGCGGTGGGTCCGGGAAGGGGAAGGGACGCGGGAAGGCGCGCACCGGATCCTCGGACGACGGTTCCGGCGACCTCGAGACCAGTCCGGAGACGGGGACTGCGGTCGACGAGGTGGACGAGGATCCACGCGAAGCCGCTTCGCGCCTGCTGCAGCGCGCCCTGCAGCTGGGGGACCGGGGCGACGGCGATTGGCTGCACAGCTCCGCGGTGAAGACTCACATCCGGCGGATGGATCCGTCGTTCAGCGAGAAGGCCCTCGGCTTCACGTCGTTCTCGGACTTCTTGAAGGCCAACGCCGACATCGCGGATCTGGAGGAAAGCGGCCACGAGCGCCTGGTGCGGGCCAAACACTGATCGACGTGCTCGGGAGGGACGACCGGGTAGGAGATCAGTGGGTGGGGCGCTGTCTGATCGACGTACTCGGGAGGAACGACCCAACCTCCTTCGCGATTGGCGGGCCGGGGTGCACAGCCGCCCCCGCCCCCGCGTCTTTACGCTGACTGCCTGCGGCTCGGCGCGAGCAGCCACCACAGCAGCATACCGGTGACGAGCGCCCAGAACGTTGCGCCGACGCCCCCGAGGACGACACCACTCGCGGCGACGAGGAACGCGGCGACGGCGGGGAGGCGTCGCTCGGGGATCGCGAGGGCGGAGCTGAGCGAGGCCCCGAGGGTTCCGAGCAGCGCCAGACCGGCGACCGAGGCGGTAAGTCCGTCCGGGGCGTCGGCGGCCAGTCCCGTCAGGACCGGGACCAGCAGCGCAAGCACGAGGTACGTCCATCCCGCGGTGTGCGCGGCGACCCACCGGCGCTCCGCCTCGGGGTGGGCTTCGTCGGAGGCGGGCAAGGCCGCTGTGATTGCTGCGAGGTTGATGGTGTGGGCGCCACCGGCGGCGCCGAGAGCGGTTCCGGCCCCGGTGACCACCAGGGTCTCCTTCCAGGGCACCCGGAACCCGAAGGACGCCATCACGGCAGTCCCAGGGACGTGCTGGGAGGCGACGGTCACCACCCACAGAGGGATCGCGATTCCCACCAGTGCCGCCACCGAGAAGGTCGGGAGCGTCGGCGTCACGGCGGGCGCCTGGAGTGCAACACTCCGACCGTCGGCCACCGCGACCCCCGCGGCAATGACCAGTGCCGCGGCGAACGCGAGGGGCGTCGACCAGCGCGGTGCGAACCGCACCAGCACCAGCCACAGCAGGACCACCGGGCCCACCAGCAGCGGCAGGGCGACCAGGGCGGTGACGGCTTGCAGGCAGATGGTCAGCAGCACCCCGGCGAGCATGGCGTGCGCCACAGGCCCCGGGATGCCCTGCACCAGGCGTCCAAGACCGGGCACCAGGGCGGTGGCCACCAGCAGCGCCCCGACGACGATGAACGCGCCGACGGCCGACGGCCACCCATCTCCAATGGCACCTGCGGCAACGAGTACGGCAGCGCCGGGAGTGGACCAGGCGAGAGTGATCGGCATCCGGTGGCGGGTACTGAGCCACAGGGTCGCCAGTCCGATCACCGCGCACAGCACGATCAACCCGGTGGTGGCCTGAGCGAGGGACGCCCCGACGGCGCGAAGACCCGCCAGGACTACCGCAAACGAACTGGTGAAGCCGACAAGGGCGGTGGTGATGCCGACGAGGATCGGCTGCGTGCGGCCGGGGGCATCGGCAACCGGGGCGGGGGAAGGCGCTGCGGGCATGAGCAGAACTGTAAGCGCTGGGTGGGCGCGCCCTGTCGTGCGATCTGCAGGCCGGCACGTACGCGCAGTGTCGTGCGCGGCGCCCGGGTCATTGTTCTCAGGCGTTGATGCCAGTCGGTGGACGGGTGATCAGGCGGGGGAGTCCTCGTCAGCCGCGAGTACCACATCCAGCGTCCGCTCGATCGCTGCGGGCACGTCGTCATCCTCGTAGCCGAGAGCGGACTGCGCGGGTACGGGGTCCAGCGAAAGGTCCAGTGAGCGCAGGTAGCCCGATACGCGCAGGTGGATGCCGTGCTCGACCCCCTGCTGCGCGCACTGCTCGTCGAGCTCCGCGAGTGTCGGTTCGAGGGCTTCGAAGGGGACCAGGGGCACCTGCGTACTTTGCTGCAGGCGCTCAGCGATGCGGCGGTAGAACGCGGCGTGCTCGAGGTTGTATCCGCCGAGGGGGTACGTATGTCTGTGCTCGCCGCGTTCCATCGCGCCGACGGCGGCCTGGGCGACCTGGCGCGTCGTCACGGCAGCAGTGATCCCTCCCTCGTGGGCGGGAAACACCTCTCGACCGCGAATCTGCTCGACGAACATCGACCACAAAGGCATCCGCCCGGGCATGGTGCCGAATATGTACGGCAGCCGCAGCGAGGTCACGGTCATGGCGCCGTCCCCTTCGGCGAACGCCACCTGCTCCTGGAGCAAGCGCATCACGGGGTACCCGTGATCTCGCAGACCCAACTCGGGCATCCGCTCGGCGAACTCGGCGAAGTACGAGCCGTAGACGACGAACGACTGAACTCCTGCCGTGCGGGCGAGCGCAGCGAGGCGCTGGGTGGGCAGAACATTGGCCTCGTAGAAGAAGCGGGCCGCCGGGGCGGGCGGCGTCACGCGTTCGTCGGCGCCCGCGGCGTACATCACGGCGCGGTGCCCGCGCAGCAGATCCAGCACCTCGTCGTCCCCGAGGTCATTCAGGTCCCCCAGATGGGAATCGACGACGCCGTCGAGATCGTCGAACAGGCCCTCGACCGGCAGCGGCGGCAGCGCCAGGGAGGTGACCTCGTAGCCCCGTCGAATCAGCTCGCGGATCGTGGTGTACCCCAGCAGCCCCGTTCCCCCCAGGACC
>JAUNUA010000226.1:754-4015 GCA_030538435.1 Brachybacterium sp. | reverse complement strand
TCGGGCTGCACGAACGGGTCGGCTTCCAGCAGGTGGGGAGGATTCCGCAGGCGGGATGGAAGTTCGGGCAACGACTGGACCTCACGATCTGGCAGCTGCTGCTCTGACGGTTCCAAGAATTCCGTGACGGTTTCGGCCGCTTCCCTGGCGCAGAGGCAGCGGAAAGTGTCACCTAGGTGCGCGGTCGGCGCGGGATGCGGCGCGAACCGTCACGTCGACGGGCGGCGGAGACCGGAGGCAGCGGAAAGTGTCACCTAGGTGCGGGGTCGGCGCGGGATCCGGCGCGAACCGTCACGTCGACGGGCGGTCGGCACGGGGCACAGGGCGAAGCGTCACGTCGGTCGGCGGGACCAGGTGTCGGACTGCCGCGCGCCGCCGCTTCAGCTGGTCTCGAGTCCCGTTGCTGCGCGGATGAAGGCGATCTGCTGGCGGATCGCCCACTGGCTGGCGGGATCGTTCCCGAACAGTGGGTAGGCGTGCGGCCCGCCGGGCTGCTCGATGTAGGCGATCGGCACGCCGGCGTCGCGGAGCTTCTCGCGGAGCCGGCGCGCATCGCCCACCAGGATCTCCGCGTCCCCGGCCACGAGGTGCACCGGCGGCAATCCGGCCATCTCCCCCTCAAGGGGGCTGAGGCGCGGGTCCTCCACCGCGTACGTGCCGCGGTACAGGTCCGCGAAGCGCCGCAGGGTCTGCGCATCCAGCACCACGTCGGAATCCTCCAGGCGGTACACGTCAGCGGAATCGGTCGCGAGGTCTGCCCAGGGGGAGGTGAGCAGCAGCCCGGCGGGCAGCGGCTCGTCGTTGTCCCGCAGGGCCTGGGCGACGGCGAGCGCGAGTCCGCCACCGGCGCTGTCCCCGGAGAGCACCCACTGCTCGGGGCGCACGATGCCCTCGTCCTGGAGGCCGCGGATCGCGGCGAGCGCGTCGTCGAGCGCGTAGGGGAACGGGTGGTCGGGCGGCATCCGGTAGTGGACCATCGCCGCGGCGCTTCCGGAGCGGCGACGCACTTCCTCCAACCAGCGCCAGTGCTGCGGGGCCTCCCCGAACACGTAGGCCCCACCGTGCAGGTGAACGATGGTGGAGGTCTGCGAGCGTCCGCCCTCCACCCAGGTGATGGGGATCCCGCGGGACCAGGTGCGGGCGACGAGGTCGCGCCGGACGGTCTTCTTCGGCGGCTTGGAGGGCTTGTGGGTGCGGCGCAGCACCAGGTCCATCGCGGCATCGGGAAGGGAGCCGACGAACCGGAACATCCGCCCCAGCCGCTTCGCCGGGGATGCATCGACGACGTCGGCCCCGGGCGGTCGCGAGGATCCGCGAGCGGCCTGGGTCGGGGTGCTCACATCACTCTGGTGCGTCATGGTTCACATCCTCCCATGAAGCTCGTCGTCGACGACCCGGTCCGCAGCCGCCCGCCACCCGATGACGCCCATGACGAGCGCCGCGGCGATCAGACCGACGATGACCTCCTGCCAGCCGCCGAACGATTCGCGCATCAGCCCCACCAGGAACGGACCGGCGGCCGCCATCAGGTAACCGAGGGGCTGCACCATCGCTGACAGCCGTGCGGTGACGAGCGGGTCGCGGGTGCGGGCGGGGATCAGGGCGAGGGAGGTGGGGAACACCCAGCCACCGACACCGAGCATCACCACCCACAGCGCGGGGGCCGCGGCGGGGGCGAGCAGCAGTCCCAGGTAGCCGGCAGCGGTGAGCAGCCCGAAGCCCAGCAGGATCGCCTGCAGGTGCCGGGTGCGGGCCACGACCGTCGGCATCAGCAGCCCACCGAGTACGCCGAGCGCCCCGATCACCGCGGCGAGCGCCCCCGCAAGGGCGGCGTTCACACCGGCGTCCCGGTAGATCTGCGGGATCCAGCCCATCTGGATGTACGCGCCCATGGACTGCAGCCCGAACACGAGGGTCAGCGCGATCGCCGTGGGTGAGCGCAGGATGCTGCCGGGGAGCTGACCGGCCGACGGGCGGGGCGGGAAGTCGTAGCGTGCGCGGCGCTGCACCGCGAGCCAGGCGATCGCGGCGAGGAGGGCAAGGACGCCCCAGAACGCGAGGGCCGTGCGCCAGGTGCCGGGAGCAGCATCGGCGACGGGGACCGACAGCAAGGATCCGAGGGCCCCTCCGGTCGCCAGGCACACCCCGTACACGGTCATCAGTGCGACGGTGTGCCGCCCGCCGTGGCGTTTCACCCAGGCCGGCAGCAGCACGTTGCCGATCGCGGGTCCGGCGAGCGCGAGCAGCGACAGCACCAGGAACAGCGGCATCGTCGGCATCACGGGACGCAGGGCGAGGCCGATGGTGGTGACGATGGCGGCGAGCAGCAGCGCCCCGGAGAGGCCGAAGCGCCGGCCGATCGGGACGGCGAGGATGCCGACGACCGCGAAGCAGAGCCCGGGGACGGCGGTGATCAGCCCGCCGGTGTCCTTCCCGGCGCCGTAGGCGGCGACGATCTCCTCCAGCAGGGGCCCGGGGCTCGCCGCGCCCGGCCGGAGGTTCAGTGCGAGGAGGATGACGGCGACAAAGGCGAGGTACCGGCCGACGGGGCGGGGGGTGCGCGCGGGCCGGGCTTCACTCACCCCTTGGTTCTACACCCTGCCGGTGCGATCAGCCGATTCGGGGACGGGTGCAGGTGGGGGTGAACGACCACGGGGTCGGACATCGGGTGCAGAGGATGCGGGGCGCTGCAGACACCGGACGCCCCACGGTCCAGGCATGGCGGAGGGCCGCACCCCATCGGGGCGCGGCCCTCATCGCTCGTGCTGATCTCCCGGTCAACGCCGGGCGGGGCATCAGTTGCCGCTCAGGCCGTCCTTGACGTTCTTGGCGGCGTCCTTGACCTTCTGTCCGGCCTGCTTCACGCCCGAGGAGGCCTGCTCACCGCGGCCCTCTGCCTCAAGGTCCTTGTTGCCGGTCTTGTCGCCGACGAACTCCTTGGTCTTGCCGGACCATTCCTCGGACTTGTTGTCGGCCTTCTTCCCGAGATCACTCATGGGTCCTCCTTCATCGGTGCGGGACGCGCGGGGCGTGCTCGCTCGGGTGCGCCTGTGGCGCGGAACATACCCATGCTAGCCCGCGGGGTCAGCGGCGGGCATGACCAGCACGAAGACCCCGGCCAGGCCGCCGACCAGGCGGTTATCGGCGCCGTCGGCGTGACCGGCATGCGGAAGCGCGCGGGCAGTGCGGGGAGACGGTGCCACGCGACGACGAGCCCGGGCTGTGGAGAGGCGGGGCGCTCCGCGGCTCAGTCTCGGGAAA
>JAUNUA010000226.1:0-744 GCA_030538435.1 Brachybacterium sp. | reverse complement strand
TGCCGGGAGGCCAGTGTCGCGCCGAGGACGAGGGTGCGCATGAGGCGCTCGGCGGCGTCACGCAGCAGCATCTCGCCGTTCTCGACCGCCTCATCCAGACTCATCGGAGCGGCGACGATCGCCTCCATCGCGGCGATCCCGACGTCCTGAACCAGACGTGCACCCTCACCGAGGGTCCCGGCAAGCGCCACCACCGGCACCCCGTACAGGGAGGCGCGGCGGGCAACCTCGGCGGGAACCTTGCCCTTGGGGGTCTGGTAGTCCACGGCCCCCTCCGCGGTGATCACCAGGTCCACTCCGCCCAGCATCTCCTCCATCTGCACACCGGCGAGCCCGGAATCCAGCAGCGCCTCGAAGCGCGGCACCAGCTGCGCGCCGATAGCCGCGAGGCCCGCGCCGAGGCCGCCGGAGGCACCGGTGCCCACGCCGAGTGCGAAGTCGGTGCCGCGGCAGGACTCCAGGGCGTCGCGGCCCAGCACCTCCGCCCAGGTGTCGAAACCACTCGCGAGCTGCTCGACCTGTTCCACGGTGGCGCCCTTCTGCGGACCGAAGACGCGGGCGACACCGCGCGGGCCGGTGAGCACGTTGTGCGGGTTCAGCGCGAGGGTGAGGGTGACCTGCCGCTCCCTGATCGCGGGGTGGAGACCGTCGAGGTCCAGTCGGTCGACGCGTTCCAGGTGGGTGCCGCCCTCGGGAACCTCGTTGCCGTCGGCGTCCAGGATGCGCGCCCCGAGGGCTTTCAGC
>JAUNUA010000225.1 GCA_030538435.1 Brachybacterium sp. | reverse complement strand
GGCGTATCGCCCCGGGCGCGACGTCCCGCCCTGACAGGACCTGAGGGCCGGACAGGAGTAGAATGGATGGCCGTCCGATCTCGCACCGCTTCCGACCCGGGAAGGCACGCCTGATGAGCGCAGCACACGTCCCAGAGACGGCCCAGGCCCTGCGGCCGGCAGAGGAGGCCGACGGCGTCGTCGTGCCGAGCCTCGACGCCGGGGTGGAGCAGGAGCGCGACTATGTGGCGATGCTGTACTCGCGGCTCGACGAGCTGCGCCGCGAGAAGGAGGGCCAGCTCGCCCGGGTCCGCAGCACCGGGGCGGTGGGCACCATGCAGAACATCTCCGAGCGCGACGCCTTCGCCACGATGTACGAGGACCGTCTGGCCCAGCTCAACGCCGTCGACGACCGCCTGGTGTTCGGGCGTCTCGACCTGGACTCAGGGGAGTGCCGCTACATCGGCCGGCTGGGTCTGATCAACGAGGAGCGCCAGCGCCTCATGCTGGACTGGCGGGCCCCCGAGGCCGGAGTCTTCTACCAGGCCACCGCCTTCGAGCGCCGCGGGGTGCGGCGACGTCGCCACCTGATGCTGCGCCGCCGCGACGTCCAGGGCATCGAGGACGAGGTGCTCGACCCGGAGCTTCTGGAGGAGACCACCGAGAACCACGGCGACGGCGCCCTGCTCGCCGCGCTGACCGCGCGGCGGACCGGCCGGATGGGGGACATCGTCGCCACCATCCAGGCCGAGCAGGACCGGATCATCCGTGCCCCGATGCCCGGGGTGATGGTCGTCCAGGGCGGACCGGGGACCGGGAAGACCGCCGTGGCCCTGCATCGGGCGGCCTATCTGCTCTACAGCCACCGCGACCGCCTGAAGTCGGCCGGTGTGCTCATCGTCGGACCCGGCTCGACCTTCATGTCCTACATCGAGCGTGTGCTGCCCTCCCTCGGAGAGACCGGCGTGGTGATGTCCTCGCTCGCCGACCTCTACCCGGGGGTGCGGACCGTGGAGGAGCCTGACCCGCGGACCGCCGAGATCAAGGGGCGCCTGGACATGGTCGAGGTCCTCGCCTCGGCGGTGGCCCAGCGCCGACGCACCATCTCCGAGCCGCGGACGGTGACCGTCGACGGCGTGGAGGTGACGGTCACCCCGGCGATGATCAATCGGGCCCAGGAGCGGGCCCGCGCCACGGGCAGGCCGTACAACGCGGCCCGCACGACGTTCGTGAAGATCATGGTCCGCGAGATCGCCGAGAAGCTCGAGCGGATCCTCGCCAAGCGTGCCGAGGGCAACGAGGCGGACCGCTCCTACCTGGTGGAGGACGTCCGCAGCTCCCGCGAGGTGCGGGTGCTGCTCAATCTGTGCTGGATGCCGCGGTCGGCCCAGCAGCTCCTCGCGGACCTGTGGTCGAAGCCGGCGGACCTGGCGGCCGCAGCCCCGCAGCTGAGCGCCGAGGAGCGGGACATCCTGCGGCGCGAGGCGGGCGAGCCGTTCACCGTCGCCGACGCCCCGCTGCTCGACGAGGCGGCCGAGCTGCTCGGCGACCTCGACGAGAGCGCCGGCCGGGAGGAGGCCCGTCAGGAGGCGCAGCGCCGACGGGACCTCGAGAACGCGGAGAAGGCCCTGGAGAACGCTCAGTTCCAGCTCGAGGACATCGGCGCCGACGGCGTGGTCTCGGCCGAGGACGTCGTCGCCCTGAACTCCGAAGCCGGCGACCGCCTCACTGCGGCGGAACGGGCACAGGTGGACCGCACCTGGACCTACGGCCACGTCGTGGTGGACGAGGCGCAGGAGCTGTCGCCCATGCAGTGGCACGTGCTCATGCGCCGCTGCCCGATGAAGTCCTTCACCGTGGTCGGGGACATCGCTCAGGGCGCCTCGGCCTCGGCGGCCCACAGCTGGGACCAGGCGATGGAGCCGTTCGTCGGAGACCGCCTGCGTGTCGAGGAGCTCACCGTCAACTACCGGACCCCGCGCCGCATCGTGGAGCTCGCCGAGTCGGTCGCCCGAGCCCACGGCCTGGAGATCACCTCCCTGCGCACGGTCAGAGAGGGTGACCATGCCCCCGTCGTCCGCCGGATCGGGTCGGCCGTCGAGCTCTTGGAGGCCACGACCGAGGCGGTGCGGGAGGAGATCGACCGCATCGGTGAGGGACTGGTCGCCGCGATCGTCCCGGATCGGGTGATCGGGGAGATCCGGGACGCGCTCATCGGGCAGTACGGATCGCGCGTCGGATCCGGAGCGGGCTCGCTGGACCAGGACATCGTCGTGCTCACGGCCGAGGAGGCCAAGGGCCTCGAGTTCGACGCGGTCGTCGTCGTCGAGCCCTCCGAGCTGCTGGCCGAGGCCGGAGGTCGGGTCGGGAGCCTGTACGTGGCGCTCACCCGATCCACGCATTCTCTGCAGGTGGTGGCCGCACAGGACCTGCCGCCCGGATTCTGAGCCCGGTCTCTGAGGCTCGTCTTTGGGGCTCGTCCCTGCACGCCGTCGCGCATCGTCCGAGGATCCGGACCCGCAGTGCTAACGTACGGAAGGTGATGGAGGAGAGCACCGTGGAGACGAACCCGGCACTGGCCGAGCAGCGCAACGACCCCAGCTTCGAGAACGTCTGGCAGGAGCTGAGGTGGCGCGGTCTGGTGCACAACTCGACCGACGAGGCGGCGCTCGAGGAGGCGCTGGCCGGAGATCCCGTCACCTACTACTGCGGATTCGACCCGACGGCGTCGTCGCTGCACCTCGGTCATCTGGTGCAGCTGCTCACCATGCGACGGTTCCAGCTTGCAGGTCATCGCCCCCTCGCTCTGGTGGGCGGCTCCACGGGTCTGATCGGCGATCCCCGGCAGTCCGGCGAGCGGGTCCTGAACACCCCCGAGGTCGTACGTGGTTGGGCGTCGAGCCTGCGGCGACAGATCGAGCACTACATCGCCTTCGACGGGGAGAACCCGGCGACGATGGTCAACAACCTCGACTGGACCGAGGGGATCACCGCCCTGGAGTTCCTGCGTGACATCGGCAAGTACTTCCGCGTCGGCTCGATGATCAAGCGAGACATCGTGGCCAAGCGGCTGGACTCCGACGAGGGCCTCTCCTACACCGAGTTCAGCTACCAGATCCTGCAGGGCTTCGACTACCTGCAGCTGTTCCGGCGCTACGGGTGCACCTTCCAGTTCGGCGGCTCCGACCAGTGGGGGAACATCACCTCGGGCACGGAGCTGGTCCGACGGGTGGAGAACGAGAGGGTCCATGCGCTGGGCACCCCTCTGATCACCAACTCCGACGGTTCGAAGCTCGGGAAGTCGGAGGGCAACGCCATCTGGCTGGACTCCGAGCTGTGCTCGCCGTACACGTTCTACCAGTACTGGCTCAACACCGCCGATGCCGACGTCGTGGACCGGCTGAAGGTCTTCACCTTCCGCACCCGCGAGGAGATCGAGGCGCTCGGGGTCGAGGCGAGCGAGCGCCCGTCCGCCCGCGAGGCCCAGAGGGCACTGGCGTGGGATGTGACGGCGCTGGTCCACGGAGAGGAGGTCACCCGCAAGGTCATCGACGCCTCGCAGGCCCTCTTCGGCCGCGGCGAGGTCGCCGACATCGACGAACCCACCCTTCGGGGAGCCTGCGCGGAGGTCAGCACCGTCCCAGGAGTTCCGGGGGAGACCACCGTAGTGGACCTGCTGGTGGGCGCCGGTCTCGTCGGTTCTAAGTCGGAAGCCCGGCGCACCGTCAAGGACGGCGGAGCCTACGTCAACAACACCAAGGTCGACGACGCCGAGGCGCCGGTGGCCGCAGAGTCCTGGTTGCATGGTGGGTATCTGGTGCTGCGACGGGGCAAGCGGAACCTCGCCATCGCCGTCGCTCAGGCCTGAGGACCGACGTCGTCGCCGGGGTGGTGCACCTCACGCCCGCAGGGTTTGCGTCGTCGGAGGGCGGCTCAGTAGAGTAATTGACCGTGCCGAGGGCGCAGGGCAGATCCCAGAAGATCAGCTCGATCGTCCCGGCAAAGCAGAATCCGCGGCTTATCGCCGCACAACATCTTTCAGAC
>JAUNUA010000224.1 GCA_030538435.1 Brachybacterium sp. | reverse complement strand
CTGCTGGCCGGGCCCGGGGCGGTGATGCGCACGGCCGACCGGCTGCACACCCTCGCCCACCTGGAGAGCCGCGGCGTCCCGGTGCCGGTGTTCCGCACTCC
Organism: Brachybacterium sp.; assembly: GCA_030538435.1. Classification (GTDB taxonomy): domain Bacteria; phylum Actinomycetota; class Actinomycetes; order Actinomycetales; family Dermabacteraceae; genus Brachybacterium. The sequence continues at coordinate 3,946 of JAUNUA010000224.1, read as the reverse complement.
CGGGGACCTCGTCTCCACCGCGGAGGCGCTGCACCTGTTCGGCGGGGCGTTCCTGGCAGTGCCCCGGTGCCCTGACGGTGAGACCACCCCGCTGCTGGTCACGTCCGAAGAGGACCTCGCCTGGTCGTCGCTGGATGACACCTGGGTGCTGCAGGAGGTGCTGCTTGGCGAGGAGTATTTAGCGCTCACCCACCGCCCGGCGAAGGGCAACCGCGATCGCCGCGTCGGTGTGGTCCACGAACGCTCACGCTCCGTGGATCCCGCCTTCGCCCCGGAGCGCGGACGCGGCGCCTCGGCGCCTCCGGCGATGGCCGTCCATGCCCCCGACATCGAGAAACTCGCGCTCGCCGCGGTGCGGGCGCTCGGTCTGATCGGTCAGGCAGAGGTCACGATCCGCCTCACCCGCCGCGGCTCCCCGCGCGTGATCGACGTCAGCGCTGCCTTCGGCGCCCACATCCGCCACACCCCGGAAGTGCTGGAAGCACTGGTGGGTTTCGCGCCCGAGGAGCGGGTGACCTCGCACCTGCGCAGCATGCGCCACATCCGCGGAGCCGGCTGAGGCGACGGGGCGGGGCGCTCGGATCAGCCCAGACGGTCCCGCTCGGCCTGCTTGGCCTGCCAGGCCTCCTCGGCCTGCTCCACCGTCGGCGCCGATCCGCCGAGGTCGGCCGGCACCCACGGGGCGCCGATGGGGAGGGACGCGGGGAAGATCTCCAGCGCCCGGTCGACACCCGCGGAGAACATTCGCTGCAGGCGCTCGGTGGCCTCGCGCACGTCCTCCTCGGCGCCGATCCGCACCGGCTCGCCGACGACGACGCTGATGGGTGCGCGCCACAGCCTCCGCCAGCGGAAACCCTCGGTGCCACCCAGCAGACGCCCGCCCCCGAAGACGCTCACCGGGATCAGCGGCACCCCTGCCTCGGCGGCCAGGCGCACCGCCCCGGTGCGCAGCGCGTGCGGGCGCACCGCCGCATTGCGGCTGCCTTCGGGGAACAGGGCCACCCAGTCGCCCGTGCGCAGCAGTTCCAGCGCCCGCTGGTAGGCGGCCGCGCCCTTGGCCCGATCCACCTCGATATGGCTGCACCATGCATTGATGGCCCGCATGAAACGGCCGCGGGCATATTTGCGGGTGATCATGAACCGCATATGCGTGCGGTCCTTCGGGTAGATCGCCCATTCGGCGAACACGAAGTCCAGGAATGAGGAGTGGGTGATCGCGACCACCGCCCCGGTGCCGGGAACGATGGGTCGGAAGCGACGCCCCCGTGTCCCGGGCATCATCGCGGGCGGGAGATTCGCCAGGCCCTCTACTCGCACGTCCATGCGCAACAGGGCGATCACCGTTTGACCGGCGCGCACGATCAGGCGGTAGATGGACTCACGTCGTCGGAAGATCACCAGGCCAACCTAGCCGCTGCCTGGGGCGGCGCGCATTCGAGACCATGGACGCGAGAGACCCGCGGGACGTGCGGCGGCGTCGCTAGGGTGGGCCGGGTGAGCGACACCACCCCCAGCACCCCGACCACCCCAGAGCATCGGCCCACCGAGCGCACTGTCCACGGCGACACGGTCATCGACCCCTACGAGTGGCTGCGGGACAAGACCGATCCCGCGGTGATCGCGCACCTGGAGGCGGAGAACGCCTACGCCGATGCGCGCACCGCCCACCTAGGCGACCTGCGGGGCGAGCTGGTGGGAGAGTTCGTCGGCCACACCCAGGAGACGGACCTCAGCGTGCCGGTGCTCGATGGTCCCTGGTGGTACATCACCCGCACCACCGAGGGCGACGACTATCCGAAGATCACCCGCGTCGCGGACGCCGGCGCGCTGCCGGAGGTGACACCCGGGCAGCTCCTGGATGGCGAGGAGGTGCTGCTGGACGCCCAGGCGATGGCGGAGGGAGAGGACTTCTTCGCCCTCGGCGGATTCCAGACCTCCGCGGACCACGAGCTTCTCGCCTACGCCGTCGACGTCGCGGGCGATGAGCTGTTCGACGTGCAGGTGACGGACCTCGCGACCGGGGAGCTCCTGGACGACGCGGTGCGCGGCGCCGGGTACGGGCTCGCGTTCTCCACCGACCGGCAGTGGCTGTTCTACACCCGCCGGGACGACGCCTGGCGCCAGCACCAGATCTGGCGGCACCGCGTGGGCGGACGGGCTGAGGAGGATGTGCTGATCCTCGAGGAGTCGGAGGAGAAGTACATGGTGGGCTTCTCCCTCTCCCGGGACGGCTCCACCCTGGTGATCGAGGCGTTCTCCACCATGACGAGCGAGGCGTGGCTGCTGGACCTTGCCGATCCGACCGCGACGCCGCGACCCACCGGCGGGCGCCGCCAGGGCGTGGAGTACACCGTCGAGCACGCCGGGGACCGCCTGCTGATCGTCCACAACGACGGCCACGACGGCTTCGTCCTCGCCGAGGCGTCGCTCGAGTCACCCGCGGAGTGGACGACCCTGCTGTCCGCGGCCGACGGGGACCGCGTGGAGAGCGTGGAGGCATTCGCCCGAGCGGCGGTGCTGGAACTGCGCTCCGGTGGCCTCGCGACCGTCCGGGTCATCCCCCGTCGTGACGACGGGTCGCTCGCCGTCGATGCCGCCTGGGACATCAGCCACGGTGGCGAGCTCGACTCGGTGGGCCTGATGGACACGCCCCGCTATGACGCGACCGCTGTGCGATACCGGCTGACCAGCATGCTCACCCCCGCCACCGTTGCCGAGGCGGACCTGGTGACCGGTCGGACACAGGTGCTGAAGCGCACCCCGGTGCCGAACTACGACCCGGAGCTGTACGTCGAGAAGCGGCTGTGGGCGAGGGCCGCCGACGGCGCGCGCATCCCGATCTCGGTGGCGATGCGCCGCGAAGTCGCCGCCGATGGCAGCAACCCCGGGTACCTGTACGGCTACGGCTCCTACGAGATCTCGGTGGATCCGTCCTTCGTGCCCACCCGCCTGTCACTCCTGGACCGCGGAGTGGTCGTCGCCATCGCTCACATCCGCGGCGGTGGGGAGATGGGCCGCCCCTGGTATGAGCAGGGAAAACTGCTGCAGAAGAAGAACACCTTCACCGACTTCGTCACCGCGGCGGAGCATCTGGTCGCGGAGGGCTGGGTGGCGCCGGATCGGCTCGCCGCCGAGGGCGGCAGCGCCGGCGGCCTGCTGATGGGCGCGGTCGCGAACCTCGCCCCGGAGCGGTTCCGGGCGATCATCGCCGGGGTGCCGTTCGTGGACGCTCTGACGACGATCCTCGACCCGACGCTGCCGCTGACCGTCGGCGAATGGGAGGAGTGGGGGAACCCGCTGCGCGATGCGGAGGTGTACGCCTACATGCGCACCTACACCCCGTACGAGAACATCCGTGCCGAGCGCTACCCCGCGATCTTCGCCTCCACCTCGCTGAACGACTCCCGGGTGTTCTTCGTCGAGCCCGCGAAGTGGGTGGCGCGGCTGCGGGAGACTGTCACCTCCGACCAGCAGGAGCGGCCGATCGTCTTCCGCTGCGAGATGGTCGCCGGGCACGGGGGCCGCTCCGGGCGGTACGCGAAGTGGGATCAGCGGGCCGATGAGCTCGCGTGGCTCCTCGACCAGATCGGCGCGCGAGAGCTCATCTGAGAAGCGGCGGGCCGCCGGTCAGGGACACCCCGGGCGCAGGTCACGGACCGGCGAGGCCGCGGGTCAGGGGCCGGCGGTGCCCTTCTCCCCTCTGCTGCGGGGCAGCACCACGGGGTGACCGAGCAGCGGGTCGGCGATGACGTCGGCCTCGAGGTCGAACACGTCGGTGAGGATCTCCGGGACGAGAACCTCGCCGGGGGTGCCGGCCGCGACGATCTGACCGTCCGCCATCGCGATGACGTGATCGGCGACCCGCGCGGCCATGTTCAGCTCGTGCAGCACCGCCACCGTCGTCGCGCGCATGCCCCGGTCGGTGGGGCGGGCGCCCGAGTCGGTC
>JAUNUA010000223.1 GCA_030538435.1 Brachybacterium sp. | reverse complement strand
GTCGTGGTCGTCATGGTCGTGGTCGCCATGATCGTCCTCCTCGGCATGGGCATCGCCCGCGCCGACCTCGATCTCCCCCGACGGAGTCCCGGTGGTCACCTGGATCTCGTGGGGCACGACCGGCAGGTCGAGCTCGCGGTAGATGTCACCGCTGCGCACATCGACCATCGACAGGGTCTTCGCCTCCGGGTCGACCACGAACGCGGTGCCGTCGGCGACCGCCATCATCGGTCCGGGCTGCTGCCAGTCATGCTTCTCCTCCCATTCCTGCACCACGGGGACCGTGCGCGTGATCTCCCCGGACTCCGGGTCGATGACCTGCAGGTTCCCGTCGTAGGTGAGGACCAGCGCCTCGCCGTTCGGGCCGCGGTCCAGGGAGCGGAACCAGTACGCAGAGCCCAGCTCCACCGGAGTGATCTCATCGCTGCGGGTGTCGATGAGGCCGATGCGGGTGGGCCGCGCGATCCCCCCGGCGGGCTCCTCCTCGACCTTGTAGTCGGCGAGCACGACAGGTGAGGACGGGTGGCCCTTCTGGTTGCCCGAGCGCTGGTACTCCTCCGGCACGTCGACCGCGTGGAATGCGCCGTCGCGGTAGATCACGGGGCCGTTCTCGCACCCCACGCTCACCACATCGCCCCTCTCGGTCGGCTCCGCGACGGCTTCACCGTGGATGCCGGGACAGTCATCGGTCTCGGCGACCACGGTCCCGTCGGCGTCACGCACCTGGACAGTGGAGCGCTCGTCCTCCGTGCCCTGGGTCAGCAGCATGCCCCCACCGGAGAGCGGCACCGCGACCCCGTGATGCGGGTCGTCGGTGGCGGTCTCTGCGGTCTCGCCGAGCTCACCATCGGCCAGGTTCGCGGGGTCGAGCGTGGTGATCGCGCCCGTGCCGTCGGCGAACAGAGAGGTGCGGTCCGCGTGCGGGACGACGTGCCCGGGCTTCGGGGCGTCGACGGCGATGTCGGTCAGCTGCGGGGTCTGCTCGTAGTAGTGGTGGTGGTCACCGTGTTCCTCGGCGATCAATCCGGTGTCGTAGGCGGTGAAGGCGTCCGCGGCGCTGATGAACACGTGGCGGCCGTCCCCGGACGGGTTCAGGCGGGTGTAGCCCTCGACGTCACTCTCACCGAGGACCTCCCCGTCGGCGGAGGACAGGGTGGTCACGCCACCGTCGTGGGCGAGCACGATCCGCGGGGTCAACGCCCCCACCTCACGCCGCTCGACGGTGTCCTCGGCGGCAGTCTCCTCGGTCGCATCCGGGTCCGGGTCAGCGGCACCGTCCCGGGGAGCGGCGCTGCCGCCACACGCGGTCAGGGTGAGCAGCGCGATGCCCATCCCGACGAGCGGTCGATTGATAATTGTTCTCATTTTCTGCATGCCGGCAGGCTACGTTATCGGGAACGATTATCAAACTTGAGGGGTGCGGGATCCTGGGGTTCCGCGGGGTCGGAGCGGACGCCGTCAGAGCGCGAGGAGTGTGTCGCCGAGGACCACGATGGCCACGACGCCGAGCAGACCAGCGAAGATCCCCGCGAGGGTGGCGTCCCGGAACCGGGCCGACAGCGGCCCGCCGAGCAGCCCGCCCGCCATCGCCCCGGCTGCGAACAGCAGGGTGACACTCCAGCTCATCCCCGGGTCGGTGCCGATCCGGCCGGCGAGGCCGGCGAGGCTCGCGATGATCATGACCAGCAGGGAGGTGCCGGCGGCCACGCGCATCCCGAGCCCGAGGGCCAGGACCAGCATCGGTACCACCAGGAAGCCACCACCGACCCCGAAGAATCCGGTGAGCAGACCGGTCATCAGGGCGCCGAGGACCAGAACCCACCGGGAGGGCGCTCGGGGGACGGGCGTCAGCGCGGATCGCACCGCCGCGGGATCGTCCTGTCCGGGGACGTCCAGCACCGAGGCATCCGGTCCGTCGGCACCGCCTGCATCTCCCAGCCCGTCGGCGCGCTCTGCGCGGTGGGTGCGCACGGCATGGCGCGCCATCAGCACCGCGACGGTTCCGAGCATCGCACCGAAGAGCCCCATCAGCAGTGTCGGACCCACCGCCGCGACGAGTCGTCCCCCCACCAGTGCACCGACGACGGCGAGACCCGCGAAAACGGCGCCGTGGCGCCACGCGACCTGCCCGGCCCGGGCGCGGTGGATGATGCTGACCAGCGCCGTCAGCCCGACGATCACCAGCGAGCTGGCGGTCGCGGCGTGCGGGGACTGATCCAGCAGGTACACCAGCACCGGGACGGCGAGGATGCCCCCACCCGCGCCCAGCACCCCCACAACCACGCCCACGAGCAGTCCGATCAGGACCGCGAGCAGGGCGATCTCCATGAGAGCTCCTTCGCAGGGCGGGATTCTCATGCTAGGCGAGTGGGGTGGTTCTGCGAGGATCGGGGAATGCGCCTGTGGAGCCCGCACCCCTCGATCCTGGACCGCAAGGCCCTGGTGGCCTGTTGGCGCGAGTCGCTCCTGGCCCAGAAGGTGCTCGCCGGGGGGACCCGGGGCTACACCCAGCATCCGCAACTGGTGCGCCTGCGCGCTCACCCGACCCCGATGGAAGCGATCGGCGCCTACCTCGTCGGCCTGCAGCAGGAGGCCACCGCACGCGGCTACCGCTTCGATGCAGACCGCATCACGGTCCCCCGTCCACCGCGGGAGGTTCGGCCGATCCCGGTCACGGAAGGACAGCTCGCCTTCGAGCTGGAGCACCTGCGCGTCAAGGTGACCGAGCGAGATCCGGACTGGGAGCCGCACCTGCCACGGCCAGGAGTGATCCCTCTCGCACACGAGTTACTCGAGGTTCACCCCGGACCGGTGGAACCATGGGAGAGAGCGGTCTGACCCACCACCGGATCGGGCCCCGATCCTTGCCGAGGAGATCTCGTCATGACCCTGTCGAGCACGCCGACGACGCCGGACCTCACCGATGAATGGTCCGAGGTCGATTCCCCGGCGGTGTCCCCGGAGACCGGTGGCAGGATCCTGGACGCCTGGGCGGCGGGCACCCTGGTTCCGAGGGATGCGGAGCTGCCCTGCGACGCGCCGCCCCCGCAGGCCGGCGTGGGTCGACCGCCTGCTCGCGTCGCCTTCGAGGGCATCGGGGAGAGCTTCGCCGCCTGGCGCCTCGTCCCGAACGGTGCGACGGAGTTGATCGTGCGGATCCCCTGGCGGGACGTCCACCGGATGCCGCAGCCGCTCTCCCAGGAACCGGCGGCCCTCGCCCAACTACCCCCCGGGGTCTCGATCGCCAGTGTCGCCGCGGCACTCGAGGCCGACCACAGCCCCATCGGCATGCCGTACCTCATCCACGAGCGGGTTCCGGGCACGGCGAAGGACCCCGAGGACTGGACCGACGCCGACATCGACGCCCATGCCCGCCAGCTGGCAGTCCTGCACCAGGTGACCGTCCCCGGACGCGGCCCGTTGCGGCTGGGCGGCGAGGCGTACGCAGATCTGCTGTCGGCGCCGATGTCGATCCGGGCGGAGGCCGACTCCGCCTTCGCGTGGTGGCGCGCCGAGCACCCGCAGATCATCGGACGGCCCGGCATCACCGACCTGCTCGAGGCTGCGCTCGAGCGCTGCCGGGTAGCCGACGAGGCCGGCCACTTCGCCGCGCTGGAGGAGTTCGTGCTGGTCCACGGTGACCTCGGCGCCACCAACGTGCTGTGGCTCGACGAGGATGACGAGATCGACCAGCGTGGGTGGGATGCGCCGGCGCCGCCCCGCTTCATCGACTTCGAGTGGGCACAGGCCGATGACCCCGCCCGCGATCTCGCGATCATCGGGGGAACCGTGCACGCAGACCCCTGGTACGTGGCGATGAACGACGCGCAGATCGATCGCTTCATAGGCGTCTACGCAGCAGAGGTGGCACGGCTGCGGCCGGATGCCTCAGCCGCCTGCACCGACCCCGCGCAGCTGCGCGCCCGCCGCGATGCCTGGGAGGTGTACGAGCGCACCGCGATGCTGCTGCACGTCATCCTGAGAGCCGAGGACAGTCCTATGCACGCCGAGGCCCTGCCGACCCTCCACGCGACCCTCGCCCGACGCCTCGGCATCGACCCCGGCTGACGGCGCCGGTCTGCGACCGGTCGGCGCGAATCCCAGGGCT
>JAUNUA010000222.1:1353-4113 GCA_030538435.1 Brachybacterium sp. | reverse complement strand
CGGTCGCGAGGATCACCGCGCCGAAGACGAAGGACTGGATCCCGTGCCGCAGCACCACCGCGCGCAGCGCACGGGTGGAGACCGTGGTGTCGGTGAGGCCGTAGGTGAGGCCGATCGAGAACGCCATGTACAGGAAGTCCTGGTAGTTCGGGGGCTCGTGGGAATGGAAGTCGACCCCGCCGTCGGCCTTGTCGTAGTACAGAAACGCGTAGTGGGTCGCGTACAGCACATGCAGGCTCGCCCAGGCCGTGAAGACCCCCGCGAGAGCGAGGATCCCTCCGAGCAGTTCGGTGCCCGAGCCTCCCAGATGGGCGAAGGACACGATGCCGAGGACGGCACCCAGCACGGCGGCGGCGACAACGATCTCGTCGACCCAGGGCCGGAAGTCCTCCCGACCGGCGTGGCGGCTGGTCTGTTCGGCGTCCATCGGCCACAGCTCGAGCAGTCCCGTGACGACGAACACCGCCCCGGCGATGCCGATCGCGGTGATGGCGACCAGGTCGGCGTCGATGCCGAGGACGACGAGCAGCAGAGCGAACAGCGCCGCCGTTGCGACAGCGAGCGCCAGGCGCCGCAGGGCCGTGGAGATGAGAGCCCTCACGGGGTCAGCTCCGCAAGCTCCGTGATCCGCACCGAGTACGCCTCGAGCCGCTGCGGATCCTCTCCCGCGCCGACCGAGGCGAGGACGTCCGCGCGTCCGGGCACCGCAGGGCACCATCGCGCTCTCGGACCCCAGTTCAGCTCCACCAGGATCGCCTCCCCCTCCCCGCGGCGCACGTACTGCACGCAGTCCCGGCCGCGGTAGAGGCGCTCCGCGTCGCCCCGCGCGAACACCGGGTGGGCGCGACGCAGGGCGATCAGACGCCGGTACCAGGAGAGCACCGACTCGGGATCCTCCGCCTGCGCGGCAGCGGAGAAGCCGGGCGTGCGTTCGTGCCCGGGCAGCCACCACCCGTCATCCTCCTGGTCCTCGGTCCAGCGGATCGGGGTGCGTGCGTGGTCGCGGGAGGCGGGCAGCACCTCGGCGAAGGCCTCCTGCTCGCTGGCACCATCCTCGATGAGCGCCCTGACCTTGTTCAGGGATTCCACATCCCGCAGATCCTCCAGGCTCGCGAACGGTTCGTTGATCGCGGCGAGCTCCTGGCCCTGGTAGAGGAAGGGGGTGCCCGGCATGGTCAGCTGCACCGCGCCGAGCAGGATCCCGAGCTTCCGCCGCAGCTCCGGGTCGCGGGCCCCTGTCCCGGCGATCTTGGAGATCATGCGGGTGTTGTCGTGGTTCTCGAAGAACAGGGCGATGCGGTCGCTGTCGTCGATCCGCCGGTGGTACTCCAGCCAGAAGTCGACGAGCCGGCCGACGGGGTAGCGGTGCCGGTGCCAGTCGACCTTTCCCGGGGCGACCAGCCCGTCGAAGTTGAAGATCATGTCCAGCTCCCCGCGCCCTCGCCCGGACAGCAGCCGGCCCGCCTCGATACCGATGCCGGGGGTCTCGCCGATCATCACCGCGACGGTGCCGTCCTCGCGGGTGAAGCCGTTGCGGCGCAGCTCGGCGAGGTACTCGTGCAGGCGCGGCCCGTAGTAGAAGTGCTCGATGCCGATGAAGTCCATCAGGGCGCCGATGTACGGGTGGCCGTGGGGGAGGTCCTCCGGTTTGGAGATGTAGTTGATGACGTCCATCCGGAAGCCATCGATCCCGCGGTCCAGCCACCATCCCACCAGGCGGGCCACCCCGGCCCGCACCTCGGGGTTGTCCCAGTTCAGGTCCACCTGGGACTCGTCGAACAGGTGCAGCACCCACGCCTCGGCCTCCTCCAGGCGCATCCACGCCGACCCGGAGAAGAAGGATGTCCAGTTGTTCGGGGGTGTGCTCGTGTCCTCCCCGGGCCGGTCCCGGTCCCGCACGAAGTGGTAGAAGTCGGCGTCGGGCCCCTCGGGATCGGCGAGGGCGCGCTGGAAGCGCTCGTGCTCGGTGGAGGTGTGGTTCACGACCAGGTCCAGGATGATCCGCATCCCGCGGGCGTGGCAGTCGGCGATCAGCTCATCCAGGTCCTCGAGGGTGCCCATCTCCTCCATCACGTCGCGGTAGTCCCGCACGTCGTAGCCCATATCCCGGTTCGGGGAGTCGAACACCGGGGACAACCACAGGCAGTCGACGCCCAGCTCCTCCAGATGGTCGAGGTGCTCGATGATGCCGCGCAGGTCCCCGATGCCGTTGCCATCGGCGTCAGCGAAGCTGCGCGGGTAGACCTGGTAGAAGACCGCATCCACCCACCACGGCACATCCTCGTCCGTCGGCGAGATCGCGCCCGCAGCGGGCATCAACGGACCGGGGTCCCCCGGCACGGCCGGTTCGGAGTTCACCAGGTCCAGGATCATCTGCAGGAAGCCTTCGCCGGCGAACCGTCGGCCGGCGGCCTCGATCCAGCTGAGCGGCAGTGGACCGAGCACCCGCACCAGCGCCTCGGGAGCCCCGAAGTAGAGGCGCAGCTTGTCGATCACGTCCCGTCCGACGGGATGGGCGTAAAGGTCCCGCAGCCGGGAGCGGCGGGTGAGGGGGAAGGGACGCACCCCCGCACTGTAAGGCCTGCCGAACCGGCGGCGCTACGCTAGACCGAGCGGCGGTGTCAGCCGCCGCGATGTCGCTATCACCAGGGAGGACGCCGTGCCCGAGACCGAGTCGCGAGACCTGTTGCCGCATCTGCCGACCGAGGGGGTCGACCGGGTGCTGTGCGTCGTCGCCCACCCCGACGACATGGAATACGG
>JAUNUA010000222.1:0-1253 GCA_030538435.1 Brachybacterium sp. | reverse complement strand
GCTCACCGCGAACTTCGACCTCGAGGCGTACGGGGGTCTGAACCAGGCGGATCATCGCGTCGCGGGGCTCGCGACCGTGGACGCCGTTCGGGATGCAGCGAACCCGTGGGTGTTTCGCCGCGAGCTCGGCGAGGAGCGGCCCTTCGAGGCCCGGGCGATCGGGATCCTCGGACACGGGGAGCCGACCCACGCCGTGCCCGTCGATGAGGACGCGGTCCAGGCGGCTGTCACCTCGCTGCGCCAGCACGAGGCCTACCTCGAGCACATCGGCGATCATCCCGACCCGGGCGAGTTCATCCCGGAGATCCTCCGCGCCGGTGGAGAGGCTGCGGGGTGCGAGTACGCGGTCACGATCCGGCTGTTCGACCTCGGGGGCCTGCTTCCCGAGAGCTGAGGACCGGCGCCCGGTCACGATCCGCCGGTCAGGGACCCGGCAGGGGGGAAAGCGGCGGTAGGTCGCGGATCCCGAACACCTGCCGCAGCGCGCGACGGGCCGCGTGCATCCCTCCCATGCCGTGGACTCCCGGACCAGGGGGTGTCGCCGCCGAGCACAGGTAGGTGCCCTCGCCATCCAGCCGGTAGGGGTCCCATGCCGCGCGCGGCCGGGCGACCATGCCCCACAGACTCGTCGACCCCATCGCGATGTCCCCGCCGAGGAGCGCCGGGTTGTGCTCCGCCATCTGCGCGGCGGGGATCCCGCGCGCGGCGACAACGGTGTCGGTGAATCCGGGGGCGGCGCGCTCGATCTGCTGCAGGACGAGGCGCGTGGGATCGACCGGGCAGTCCAGCGGCACGTGCGCGTAGGCCCACACCGGCCGCAGGTCCCCGTCCGGGCCTGCAGGGCGTGCGCGGGACGGGTCGATCTGGGCGGGGTCGGAGACCAGCACCACCGGCGCCGACGGGAGCCTCCCGCGGGCGACGTCTCGCTCCGCGGCGCCGATCTGCGCCGCGGTCCCGCCGAGGTGCACGGTCCCGGCGCGACCGATGTCCGGGCATGCCCAGGGGATCGGGCCGCGCACCACCAGATCGACCTTGGCGGCGGCGCCTGCCGCCCGGCCGAACAATCGGAGGGCGCGCCGCCGACGGGCGGGCAGACGGGCGCCCAGCAGCTGGGCGGCGGCGCCCGCCGGGAGGTCCAGCAGCAGCGCACGGGCATGCGGCACATCTGCCAGGGTTCGCACCCTCCGTCCGGTGGTGAGGGTCGCGCCGTGGGCGCGCAGATCCGTCACGATCGCGTCGGTGATCGCCTGGGA
>JAUNUA010000221.1 GCA_030538435.1 Brachybacterium sp. | reverse complement strand
GACGACGGCCGATGCTCCGTAAGAACGAACGGGATGCCCTGCTCCTCGGCGAGCGCTGCGCTCCAGATGCCGGCGTCGAACATCGAGTGACTATGCAGCACGTCGGGCGCACCGAACGATGCGACGTAGTCGCGGTAGGCGCGCCGCACGTCACGGATCGCGAGGGCATTGTTCAGCCGGTGCATCTTCGGAACCGGGGAGACGCGGTTCAGGCGAACGACGTTGACGCCCCTTTCGTCAGAGTACGTCAGCTCAGATCTCGTTCCGCGGGCATATTCACGAACTCGGTATATGGGAAAGGTCTTCAGGGCAAGGACGCCGACCTGGTGGTCGGGCACGAACGCCTCCGCCTGTTCGCGGAAGAAGCTCCCGCCGAAATCCTTGTCGTCCTGGGGGTACCAGGACGGGATGAAGAGGATGTGCATTCGGCCCTCCGTCACGACACGCCGCCTCTCGCGCGAGCCGCATGCACAAGCCGCGGCCCCGCCTTGCCGGTGGATACCTCATCCCGGAGCGCCGCAGACAGGATCTTCATACGAGGTCCCCCAGGGTCGACGAACGGGCGCTGGCTGGTCGGGCACGACTGTACCGCTCTACTCGTCTCGCAACCCCCGCCCGTAGACTCGGGCGGGTGAAAGCTCTCCTGGACGTCGTCCGGCGCCTGATTGCGGTGCTGCCGCGAGGGTCCTCGCGGTTCATCGTCGTGTTCGCCTCGGTGCTGGCTGCGCTGGCCCTGCTGGACGTGGCAGCGATCGGTCTGCTCGCCCTCATGCTGGCGCCGATGATCTCCGGTGAGAGCCTCAGCCTGCCGGTGATCGGTGAGGTCGCGGACAGCGGTTTCGTCTGGATGCTGCTCGTGGTGTGCCTGCTGATCGTCGCCAAGGACGTTCTCGCCGTGATCATCCAACGTCTGTCGACCTACCGCTTCGCACGGTTCGAGCAGGCGCTCGGCGCGCAGTTGCTGGACTCCTTCTTCTATGCGCCGTGGACCGAACGGTTGAAGCGCAACTCCACCGACCTGGTGCGCTCCACCGACGTGGGCGTCGCAACGACCGTCTCCGGCGTTCTCGTTCCCTTCACCCAACTCGCCGGGGAGCTCGCCACGCTCATCGCGGTGCTGCTGGTTCTGCTGCTCACGCAGCCGGTGATGGCCGGGGTGACGGTCGTCTACTTCGCGCTTGTCGCGTTCATGCTCTACCACTGGGTGCTGAAGCGCTCGGTCCAGGCCGGTCAGGACAACCGGTTCTACTCGACGAAGTCCGTGCGACTGGTTGCCGAAATGGTCCAGTCTTTGAAGGAGATCACGCTGCGGGACAAGGTGCAGGAGGTCGAGGATGTCGTGCTGTCCGAACGCCGCCGCGCCTCCCAGGCCCGCGCCGATCAGGTGTTCCTCGGTGCGGTGCCCCGGTACATCTTGGAGATCGCCCTGGTCGGCGGGTTCGTCCTGGCCGCGGGCATCGGCTTCTGGCAAGGAGGGATGACCGGCGCGATGGCCACCCTCGCCCTGTTCGGGGTGGCCGGGTTCCGTCTGGTTCCGTCCCTCACCCGTTTCCAGACCATCATGGGGCAGACCGGGGCCAGCATGGCGTACGCGAACCGGGTGCTGGAGGAGATCGACCGCGGACAGGTCTACCGTGCCTCCCACACCGAGACCCTTAGCGGCAAGGAGCTCTCCGACCAGCGGCACGAACTGGTGCTGCACGACGTCAGCTTCACCTACCCGGGTGCGGAGTCGTCCGCGGTCCGGGACGTGTCCCTGCGCCTGCCCTTCGGGTCCTCGATGGCCCTGGTCGGGGCGTCCGGCTCCGGCAAGTCGACGCTGGTCGACATCATGCTGGGGCTGATGGAACCCACCTCCGGACACCTCACCGTGGACGGCCACCCCCTCCGCGAGGTGATCCGTTCCTGGCGCTCGACCATCGGCTACGTCCCCCAGCAGGTGGCGCTGTTCGACGCGACGGTCGCGCACAACGTGGCGCTGTCCTGGGATGAGGACCTGATCGATGAGGACCGGGTCCGCCGGGCTTTGGCGCGCGCCCAGCTCTTGGACGTCATCGAGGCCCGCCCCGACGGGATCCGCGGGTACGTCGGCGAAGGCGGGATGGCTCTTTCCGGCGGGCAGCGCCAACGTCTGGGGATCGCTCGCGCGCTCTACGCCGAACCGACCGTCCTGTTCATGGATGAGGCGACGAGCGCTCTGGACACCTCGACCGAGGCTGCGGTCACCGAAGCAGTCCAGGAACTCGCCGGGGAAGTCACAGTGGTGGTCGTCGCCCATCGCCTGGCGACGATCCGCCACAGCGACCTGGTGTGCTTCATGCGCGACGCGGAGCTGGTCGCCCAGGGCAGCTTCGACGACGTCGTGGAGGCCGAGCCGGACTTCGCGCAGCAGGCGGCTCTGGCAGGTCTCGTCGGACCTGACGCCGAGGAGGACGTCGACGTGCACATCGAGGGCGATGAGGTTCAGGTCCGGGTCGGCGACGGTGAGTCCCGATGACGATTCCCGGCACCGAGGCCACCGATCTGCCCCGCATCGAGGGCAGATCCCCCCGGATCGCGATGCTTGTCTACAACGACGCCGAAAACGACGCCCGGGTCCTGAAGGAGGCAGCCGCCGCGCGGGACGCCGGGGCAGAGGTGCGCATCCTCGCCGTTGCCCGTGACCTGGTCGGCCGGCACGCCGGCGTGAGCACCCGCCTCGGTGGCGTCGAGCTGTCCCGCGTCCAGGAGTTCACCATGGCGGCCTACCTGCCATGGATCGCCCCTCTCACGCGGCGCCTGGCCGGAGCGACCCGTCCCCGTCCCGGAGGCGCACCGACCCAGCAGGCACGCCGCGATGCGCCGTCGAGCCCGGGAGAGACGAGGCCGCGTCCCCGCGCGCTGGCCCGCGCACGGTCTCGCGCCGTGCGACTCCTCGCCGACGTCGGTGATCGAACGTTCCGGACGGTCGCTCTCGCGCACTACTGGCGCCTGGCCGTGCAGGACCTCCTGCACTGGCGACCCGACATCGTGCACGCGAACGATGGCAACACGCTGCTACCCGCGGTCCTCGCCGCGAGGTTCCTCGGTGCCGGGTGCGTGTACGACTCGCACGAACTGTGGCGCCACCGCAATATCCGCCAGGACCGACTGCTCGCCCCCCACGTGGAGGCGATCATCGAGAGCTGGGCCATCCGCCGCGTGGACGCGGTGATCACCGTCTCCCCCTCCATCGTGCGCTGGCTCCAATCCCGCTACGCCCTCCCGGAGGCACCCGCGCTGGTGCGGAACGTCCCCGCAGCGGCGCCAATGCCCACCCCGGAGCACGGTCGCCTGCGGGAGCTCGCGGGCCTGTCCGCCTCCACCCGGGTGATCGCCTACGGAGGGCGCATCACCTCCTCGCGCGGCCTGGAGGAGGTGCTCCACGCGCTTCCGCTGCTCCCCGAGGGCGTCCACCTGGTGATGCTCGGGTACGGGGAATCGACTTATCTCGACCCTCTGTGGCAGCTGGCCAGAGACCTCCGGGTCGAGGACCGGGTGCATCGCGTCGGCCCCGTCGCCCCCTCCGAGGTGTCCACCGCCCTCGCCGATGGCGACGTCTCCGTGGTCCACGTCCGCCCCGATGTCCTGTCCTACGAGTTCGCCCTGCCGAACAAGCTGTTCGAGTCGATCCGCGGCGGGCTGCCGATCGCCGCGGCCGACCTCCCCGACATCCGCGGTGTCGTCACCGAGCTGGGTGTCGGCCGGCTCTTCGAGGGCGATGACCCGGCGGACCTCGCGCGCACCATCGAGGCGATCCTCGCCGACCCGACCACCTACCGTGAGGCCGCCCGGCGCGCGGCACCGCAGATGATCTGGGAGCGGGAATCCGCGGTGCTGATCGACGTGTACCGACGCGTCCTTGCTCGCCGCCCCTGAACCCACCCCGTCCGCGAGGAGCACCCGATGCGCATCACAGCCGTCAGCACCTGGTTCCCGACCGCCGAGGCCCCGTCCCGAGGGTCCTTCGTCCTGCGGGATCTGCACGCCATCGCCCAGCACCACGAAGTGCGGCTGGTCCATCTGGTGCCGGAACAGGACGACGACGGGACCCGGCGTCAGGTGATCGAAGGGGTCGAGGTGCTGCGCATTCCGATGACGCCCCGTCGCCCCCT
>JAUNUA010000220.1 GCA_030538435.1 Brachybacterium sp. | reverse complement strand
GGCGCCTCCTTCTACGGCGGGTTCTTCACCGCTGCCCAGGGGATCCTGTACCTCGGGGTCCTCGGAGCGTTCACGGGCCGGTCGATGAAGCAGGTCAATGCCGTGAAGAACCTGCTGAGCCTGGTCGTGAACCTCACCGCCGCGACGGTGTACCTGATCGCCCACGTCACGGTCGGCGCGGGCATCATCTGGTCGGCGATGGCCGCGATCGCAGTCGGGTCGCTGCTGGGCGGTTTCGCCGGGGCGCACATCGCCAAGATGCTGCCCGAGTCGGTGTTCCGCGGCGTCATCGTGGTGGTCGCGCTGGTGGCGCTCGCCCGCCAGCTGTGGTGACACCCGCGCGGTTGGGTGCCGTCCCCGCGGTGCGGTGACGCCTGCTCGTGGCGCTCGCCCGCCAGCTGCTCTAGTCCCTGCGGCGCGGCGCGGGCCTGCCCCGCGGCGACCTGTCCCCGCCGTGCCATACCGCGGGGCCGCGCCGCTAGCGTCGCGGCCCGTCGATATGTGACGACACGAACCGGTCACACGCCGTAGACCGGAGCCAGCAGTCGCCTCCTTACAGCGCTTCGCTGATCTCCTGGAGGATGCGGTTGAAGGTGTGCGAGGGGCGCATAACGGCGGCGGTGCGCTCGTGGTCGGGGCGGTAGTAGCCGCCGATCTCGGCGGGCTCGCCCTGCACCGCGATGAGTTCCGAGGCGATGGTTTCCTCACCGTCGGTGAGCTCCCGCGCGATGGGGGTGAATGCCTCCGCCAGCTCGCCGTCCTCGGTCTGCGCGGCCAGCTCCTGCGCCCAGTACAGGGCGAGGTAGAAGTGGCTGCCGCGGTTGTCGATCGTGCCGAGCTTCCGCTGGGGAGACTTGCCCTCGTTCAGCAGTGTCTCGGTGGCGCGGTCCAGGGCGTCGGCGAGCACCTGGGCGCGGTCGTTGTCGGCGCTCCGCGCGAGGTGGCGCAGCGACTCGGCGAGCGCCAGGAACTCCCCGAGGCTGTCCCACCGCAGGTAGTTCTCCTCCACCAACTGCTGGACGTGCTTGGGGGCGCTGCCGCCGGCGCCGGTCTCGAAGAGGCCGCCGCCGTTCATCAGCGGCACCACCGACAGCATCTTGGCGCTGGTGCCCAGCTCCATGATGGGGAAGAGGTCGGTGAGGTAGTCGCGCAGCACATTGCCGGTCACCGAGATGGTGTCCTCCCCACGCCGCACCCGCTCCAGGGTGTGCCGCGTCGCCTCCACCGGTGGCAGGATCCGCAGGTCGAGGTCCTCGGTGTCCTCCTGCGCGAGGTACTCCGTGACCTTGGCGATGAGGTTCCGGTCGTGGGCGCGGGTCTCGTCCAGCCAGAACACGGCGGGCATCCCGGACAGGCGCGAGCGGCGCACCGCCAGCTGCACCCAGTCGCGGATGGCGGCGTCCTTGGTCTGGCAGGCGCGGAAGATGTCCCCGGCCTCGACCTCCTGGGTCATCAGTGCGGTCCCGCTTTCGTCGCGGACCTCGACGCGTCCGGGTGCCTCGATCTGGAAGGTCTTGTCGTGGGAGCCGTACTCCTCGGCCTTCTGCGCCATCAGTCCGACGTTCGGGACGGTGCCCATGGTGGTGGGATCGAACGCGCCGTGGGTCTTGCAGTCCTCGATGGTGGCGTCGTAGACGCCCGCGTAGGAGGAGTCGGGGATGACCGCGAGGGCGTCCTGCTCGGCGTCCTCAGCGTTCCACATGTGCCCCGAGGTGCGGATCATCGCAGGCATGGACGCATCGACGATGACGTCGCTGGGGACGTGGAGGTTGGTGATGCCCTTGTGTGAGTTCACCATCGCCAGGTCCGGTCCCTCGGCGATCGCAGCGTCGATCGCGGCGCGGACCCCGTCGGCGGTGTCCTGGTCCAGGGCGTCCAGGCCCGCGAGGATCCCGCCCAGACCGTGATCGGGGGAGAGACCCGCGGCGGCGAGCTGCTCGCCGTACTGCTCGAAGACGGCGGGGAAGAACGCCCGCACGGCGTGGCCGAAGATGATCGGATCGGACACCTTCATCATGGTCGCCTTCAGGTGCACGGAGAACAGCACGCCGCGCTCTTTCGCCTCGGCGACCTGCGCGCGCAGGAACTCCTGCAGCGCCGCTGCACGCATGACGGCGGAGTCGACGACCTCGCCCTCGAGGACGGGCACGCTCTCGCGCAGCACGGTCTCGGTGCCGTCGGCCCCGACGTGGACGATGGAGAGCTCACCATCGGCCTCCAGGACCACCGACTGCTCGGTGGAGCGGAAGTCGTTCTCGCCCATGGTCGCGACTGAGGACTGCGAGTCGGCGGACCACTCGCCCATCCGATGGGGGTGCTTCCGCGCGAAGTTCTTCACGGCCTGGGGCGCGCGACGGTCGGAGTTGCCCTCGCGCAGGACCGGGTTCACCGCGGAGCCCTTGACCGAGTCGTAGCGGGCGCGCGCGTCCTTCTCCTGTGCGGTGGAGGGTGACTCGGGGTAGTCCGGCAGATCGATCCCCAGGTCCTGCAGCTCGGTGATCGCGGCTTTCAGCTGCGGGACCGAGGCGGAGATGTTGGGCAGCTTGATGATGTTGGCCTCGGGGGTCTTCGCAAGCTCGCCGAGTTCGGCGAGGGCGTCGGCCTCGCGCTGGTCCTCCGGCAGGAGGTCGGAGAAAGCAGCGACGATGCGGCCGGCCAGCGAGATGTCCCGCGTCTCGATGTCGATCCCGGCCGTGGAGGAGAACGCCTCCAGGATCGGCAGGAACGACGCGGTGGCCAGCGCCGGCGCTTCGTCGGTGTGGGTGTAGATGATGCGCGACATGGTCAGGAAGCTCCCTGGATCGGTCGAGAAGTCTCGACGTGAAGACTATCGGTTGGCGGTCCTCGGCACACATGGGCCCCTCCTCCCGCGATGCCCCTCGCGCGGAGTCAGGGGAGCAGCAGCAGGCTGCCTGCCATCACCGCCATGCCCGCGATGACGGCGCACATGGTGAGGGAGCGGCCCCCGTACTCCAGCGCCGCAGGCAGCAGCTCCGCGAGTGAGATCACCACCATCACCCCGCCGACCACGGCAAGCACCCCGCCGAGGGCGGGCCCGGTGAGCAGCGGGTAGAACAGCGCGATCCCGATCAGGGCGCCGAGCGGCTCCGCCATTCCGGACAGCGAGGCGATGGCGAAGGCCTGCAGTCGCGAGCCGGTGGCCTGGTGGATCGGCACTGCAACGGCGACACCTTCGGGGATGTTGTGGATGGCGATGGCGAACACCACGGGCAGGGCAAGGGCGGGGTCCTGCATGGCGGCCACGAACGTCGCGAAACCCTCCGGGACGTTGTGCAGGGCGAGGACCACAGCGACCGTCAGGCCCGTTCTCAGCAGCCGGCGTCGTCGTCGGATGTCCGTCGAGGTGCTGCCGGTGCCACTCCGGCCAGCAACGGGCGCGGTGGGCGACGGACCGACGGAGCGGGGAACGAGCCGATCGATCACCACCATCGCGCTCATCCCCAGCAGGAACCACAGCACCGCGAGGGCTGTGCCACCGCGGGTCGGTTCCGCGTCGATGCCCCCGGAGAGGACCGCGGCTCCCTGCGGCAGGATCTCCGCGAACGACACATACAGCATCACGCCGGAGGCGAAACCCAGTCCGGCGGCGAGGAAGCGGTCGCTACGGACCCGCCCACTGATCCCGATCAGCGCCCCCAGGCTGGTGGCGCTGCCGGCGACCACGGTGAGGAGGAAGGCGGTCAGCATGCACGCCACCATAGTTCGGTGCACCGAACATTGCTGGGAGGTGCCCCGAACTCTCTCGGCGGGCGTCGAGCCGCACCGCGTACCGTGACGGCATGACCGACTCCAGCTCGCAATCCCGTCCCGTGACCACCGCCGACGGGGCGGACCTGCGTCCCGGCGCCCTGCTGCCCGATGATCTCCTCTCTGCTCTCCGCGAGCGCGCCGAGGGCCACGACCGGGAGAACACCTTCCCCGAGCAGGACCTGGAGGACCTCCGGCGCATCGGCTACCTGCGCCTCCTCGTCCCGCAGGACATGGGCGGACTCGGCGCGACCGTCCTGGAGACCACCCGTTTGCAGCGTCGCCTGGCGGGCGCCGCTCCGGCAACCGCGCTGGCGGTCAACATGCACCTGGTGGTCACTGGGGCGGCCCTTTACGCCCACCGCCA
>JAUNUA010000219.1 GCA_030538435.1 Brachybacterium sp. | reverse complement strand
GGCGACCCCGGGGGGAACATGTCGCCCGCCGTGCGGGTGCGGGCCTCCGTCATCGTGGCCGTCATCATGGTGGTCGTGGTCGTGGTCGTGATGGGAGTGGCCGTGACCTCGTCCGGGAAGGATCTCCCCGGCCACTGTCGGCCAGCCGAGCGCTAGGCGGCCGACGGCGGGCACCGGGACGGGGATGTCGCCGTGCGCGGCCCGGATCCGGCCGGAGCCCACCGCGATCACACTCCCCGATGCGTCCGCGATCCCGAGCTGTCGCCACGCCTCGCAGGCGCCGATCACGTCGGCCAGCGAATCGAGCGCCCCCACCTCGTGGAAATGGACGTCATCGGGCGGGATGCCGTGCGTGGCACCCTCCGCCTCGGCGAGCAGACCGAACACGGTGAGCGCCAGGTCGAGAGTGCGAGCTGGCACATCCTGGTGATCGCGGGCGTGCGCGAGCATCGTCCGGATCGATGCCCAGGTGCGGTGCGGTGGATCCTCGGCCAGCACCTCGACGTTGATTTTCGTCGCGCGCTGTCCGGCGCGGTCGACGGGCCGCGCCGTCAGGCGCACCGACCCGGGAATGAGTGCGTCCAGGACGCGCTGCACCGCGGTCAGGTCCGCGCCCGCGTCGATCAGGGCGCCGAGCACCATGTCCCCGGCGACCCCGGCGGTCGCATCGATGTAGGCGAGGCGGGTAGCGGGACGGTCACCGGGAGTCGTCATGGTGGTGATGCTACGTGCGGCGGCGGGTTCGCTCCTTAGCGGTGCGGCAGTTCGGTCCAGGTGGCGACGACGTCGCCGTCCGCGCCCTCGGCGATCCGGCGCAGCTCCTCCGCACAGTCGGCGATCGAGTCGAAGGCATCCTCGCCCGTGGAGACGATCCAGCCGGTGACGTGATGATCGTTCAGCCGCACCGGCGCAGGGAGACGGCAGCCCCCGAAGAGGGCGACCTCGGCGCCGTCGTCGAACAGCGCCGGATCCGTACCGGAGTCCATGCCGGTCCACCACGTCTGGACCGCTTTCCACACGGCGTCGCAGCGGTCGTAGGAATGCAGGTCCACCTGCAGTGTCACTACGGACTCTTCGCTCCAGGTCGTCGGCCCCAGCTGGGACCAGTCGTAGTTCGTCGCGTAGCGCTGTGCCATGGCGGCACACTACGCGCCGCGCCCGCGTGGCAACACGCGGCCCCCGCTTGTTGCCGCCCTTTCCCCGACGCATAGTGGAGCGATGAGTGCATCGACGCAGGACCAGCGACCCCCCATCGAGCCCATCCCGCCGGGCCTCGCCGAGGGCGCGGCGCTCATCGGCGGGCCCGAGGCGACCCTTACCGATGAGCAGATCGCCGCGTTCGTCGACGAGCAGATCGCCGGAGCGGACCTCGACGGGGCCAGCATCTGCCTGATCATCCCCGACGGCACCCGCTCCGTGCCCCTGCCGCGGCTGCTCCGCCCGCTGCACGATGCGCTCGCCGGCCGTGCCAGCCGGATCACTGTGCTCATCGCGCTCGGCACCCACGCTGCGATGAGCGAGGACGCGATCGCCCGCCTCGTTGGCGCCCCCGCGGGGCGCATCGACGAGACTTACCCGGCCTTCACCATCGAGAACCACGCCTGGGACGATGACACGCAGATCGCCGACCTCGGCGAGATCCCTGCCGAGACCATCACCGAGCTGACCGGCGGACTCCTGACGGACACCCCGATGCGGGTGCAGATCAACCGGCATTGCATCGAGCACGACGTGAACCTCGTCGTCGGCCCCGTCTTCCCCCACGAGGTGGTCGGATTCTCCGGCGGCAACAAGTACTTCTTCCCCGGCTGCTCGGTGCACGATGTCATCGACATCTCCCACTGGGTGGGGGCGCTCATCACCGCCAGCCGCATCATCGGCGCACTCGGCATCACCCCCGTGCGGCAGCTCATCGACGCCGCGAGCGAGCGCATCGACACCCGGAAACTCTGCCTCGCCGTCGTGTCCCATGGTGCGCAGGAGCTCTACGCCGCAGCGTTCGGCTCCCCCCAGCAGGCGTGGGCGGCGTGCGCGCAGATCTCCGCCCAGACCCATATCCGCTACGTCGAGCGGCCCTACCAGCGGATCGTCGCGATCATGCCGGAGATGTACGAGGACATCTGGACCGGCGCCAAGGGGTTCTACAAGCTGGAGCCCGTGTGCGCCGACGGCGGCGAGGTCATCATCTACGCCCCCCACATCACCGAAGTCGCCGCCATGCATCCCGGGCTGCGGGACATCGGCTACCACACCATCGAGTACTTCACGAAGCAGTGGGACCGCTTCTCGGACCATCCCTGGGGGGAGCTCGCCCACTCCACCCACGTCACCGGGCTCGGCACCTACGACCCGGAGACGGGTGAGGAGACCACTCGGGTGCGCCGCTCCTTCGCGACCTCGATCCCGCCGGACGTGTGCGCCGCCTACAACGTGCCCTACACCGACCCCGCGAGCCTCGACCTCGAGGCGCTGCGGGCGGATCCGGACACCCTCGTCGTCGACCACGCCGGGGAGATCCTGCACCGCCTGGCGGACGAGCGATGAGGCCGGGAAACCTGACCGGGGTTGCTCTGGCCGACGCCGAAGCGGTCGGAGCCGACCTCACCGCCGCGGTGGGCCGGACGGGGCGGCTTGGGGTCGCCTACTCCGGTGGGGTCGACTCCGCGACCCTGCTGGCCCTCGCCGTGCGCACCCTCGGGACGGACCGCGTCGTCGCGCTGCTGGGCATCTCGCCATCGCTTGCCGCCCGGGAGCGCCGCAGCGCCCACGATGTCGCACAGGGCATCGGTGCCCGGGTGATCGAGGTCGACACGCACGAGGGGGAGCGGCCCGAGTACATCACCAACGACGTCGACCGCTGCTTCCACTGCAAGGATGAGCTGTTCACCCGCATCGACGATGACATCGTGACCACGCACGACCTCACGGCCGTCGCCTACGGGGAGAACGCCGATGACGCCGAGCGGCCCGACCGGCCCGGTGCCGCGGCGGCGACAGCCCACCGAGTGCTGCGCCCCCTCGCGAGCGCCGGCATGACGAAAGCTCGCGTGCGTGAGGTAGCCCGGTCCCTCGCCCTGCCGGTCGCCGACAAACCGGCCGCCCCGTGCCTCGCCTCCCGGATCCCGCACGGCCACGCTGTCACGCCCGAGAAGCTCCGTCAGGTCGAGCAGCTCGAGGACGCCCTCGCCGCCCAGGGCTTCGCGGACTCCCGTGTCCGCCACCACGGGGAGATCGCCCGCATCGAGGTACCCGGTGAGGACCTCGCACGTCTCACCGATCCTCGCGTGCGCGAACCGGTGCTGCGCGCCGGTAAAGACGCTGGGTTCCGCCACGTCACCCTGGACCTCGCAGGGCTCCAGTCCGGGGCGTTCACCCTGCAGATCCTGAACGCGCGCGGGAGCCTGCGTGCCTGAGACCGACGGAGTGGTCGACGGCCTCGTCACCCTCGACCTCGACCGGGCGGCGCGGCGGGGGGCGCCGGAGGCCGTGCTGTGCGACGCGAAATCTCCGGACCAGGTGGGAGCGATCGCCGCGGAGTACGCACGACTGGCGGCCGACGGGCGGGAGCTCGGGCCGGTGCTGTTCACCCGGGCCGACGACGCCCACGCGGCTGCCGTCCTCGAGCACCTGCCGGACGCCCACCACGCATCGGACGCGCGGCTGCTCGCCTGGCCTGCCGGGCCGCCCGAGCCGAGCGGCGGCCTTGTCGTCGTCGTGACCGCCGGCACCAGCGACCTCGCGGTTGCCCGCGAGGCAGAGCTCACCGCCCGGTACCTGGGTCGGCCCACCCGGCTCATCGCCGACATCGGCATCGCGGGCCTCCACCGGCTGCTCGCGCGGCTCCCGGAGCTGCGGGAGGCCGCCTGCGTGGTGGTCGCCGCCGGGATGGACGGGGCGCTGCCGACCGTCGTTGCGGGTCAGATCGCCGCGCCGGTGGTGGCGCTGCCCACCTCGGTCGGTTACGGCGTCGCCGAAGGCGGGACGACCGCGGCGCTGACGATGCTGGCCGGGTGCGCACCCGGCATCGGCGTGGTGAACATCGACAACGGCTACGGCGCCGGGCATCTCGCCGCGCAGATCGCCCGCTGGGCGCCGGCCGCAGGGCAGGGATAAGACTCAGGCCCCTGGGCTGTGCCATGACGCCAGGTAGCGGCGCGTGATCAT
>JAUNUA010000218.1 GCA_030538435.1 Brachybacterium sp. | reverse complement strand
CGCACCGCGGTGCGGGCGCGGGCGATGACGGGGGGCGGTCCGGGCACGGGGGTCTCTCGTTCAGCGGGTGAGGGTACTCACGCGGGGGCGCGGACGATCTCGGCGGCGATGACGTCCACGGCCTCGCGGGCGGGCACGCCGTCAGCGCGGTCGAAACCGTGGACGGCGATGCTGTAGCCGACCACGCGGCCGTCCGGGAGGGCGGCGACGCCGGCGAGGGTGGCGGTGCCGCCCAGGTATCCGGTCTTCGCGCGGACGAGACCGCGGGCCTCGGTCGCCTCATCCTCGTCGAAGCGATCGGCGAGGGTGCCGCTCAATCCGCTGATGGGAACGTCGGTGAGCAGTTGCTCGAGCTCCGGGGAGCTGCCGGTGCTGATGTCGGCGACGACACCGGCGAGCAGGGCGGGCGGGACGCGGTTGTCGACGGCGAGCCCGCAGGTGTCGTGGAGGTCGAAGCCGCCAGTGGGCAGGTCCCTCTCGGCGGCGAGCTCGAGCATCTCCTCCTCGACCGCGAGGGCGGCGCCTGCCGGGGTGGGCTCCTCACCGCGGGCGCGCGCCACGAGCCGGCCCAGGACCTCGGAGGTGGTGTTGTCGCTGATCAGCATGGTGTGGGCGACGAGCTCGGACAGGGGCTCGGACTGGATCTGGACGCTCGGCGCGCCCTCGGGGGCCGTAGCGCGCGCGATGTCCTCGTCGACCTCGAGGCCGTGCTCGGCGAGGCGCTCGGCGAAGAGCTCGGCGGCGTCCATGGAGGGGTCCGTGGATTTGCGGCCGTACTGGTTGGCATCGAGCCTCCCCTCGTTCACGGCGATCGCGGTGATGGGCGCGACCCACCCACCGTCCGGGCCGTTGTCGCCCCACGCGGGGTTGCGCGGCTCACCGAAGAGCGTGTCGTCCAGACGCAGGGTGACTGGACCGTCGACGCCCTGCTCCTCGGCGAGATCGGCGGTGAGGCGAGCCAGGGTGTCCACGTCCTCCGGGGTGAGACGCATGTCTCCGCCGCCGACGAGGGTCAGGGTGCTCCCCTCGAGGACAGCGGTGGTGGGCAGGGTGGTCTCGGCGTCCATGGTGCGCAGGGCAGCCGCTCCGACCAGGAGCTTCACCGTGGAGGCGGGGGTGCGGGCCGTGTCGGCGTCGCGCTCGGCGAGAACTTCGCCGCTCGCGGCGTCGATGACCGCGTAGGAGAGGTTGCCGTCGACGACCTCGAGGTCGGCGTGCGCATCCATGCGCTGCTGCAGGTCCGCACCGACTCCCGGATCCACGGCGGTCGCGGAGGCGGGCAGCAGCGGCGCGGCGTCGGCCCGGGCATAGTCCTCGCCCTGGGCGGGTGGTCCGGTCTCCGGGCCGCCCTCGTCCTGGTGGAGGGTGAGCACGCCGGGGAAAGCGTCGGTGATGTCGCCGTAGACGTAGAACCCGGCGGGGACGGTGAGGCACAGGGCGACCACGGCGAAGCGGGTGAGCGGTCCGCGTCCCATCCGCTCTCCTCCCGGTCGCATCGGTTCTGCCGCCGGGCAACGGCGACGTCACATGAGGGTACTGTGCGGGTCCGACAAACGGGGCGCGCCCCCGCGATAGAGTGACCGGCGAGAACGAGACCGTGCCCGCGGCCTGGGCACCGAGGCAATGGAGCATCACACGTGGAATTCGACGTCACCATCGAGATCCCTCGCGGCAACCGCAACAAGTACGAGGTCGATCATCACAACGGTCGGATCCGCCTGGACCGGATGCTCTTCACCGCCACCCGCTACCCGGATGACTACGGCTTCATCGAAGGCACCCTCGGCGAGGACGGCGACCCGCTGGACGCCCTGGTGCTGCTGGAGGAGCCGACGTTCCCGGGCTGCCTGATCCGGTGCCGGGCTCTGGGAATGTTCCGCATGCGCGACGAGTCCGGCGGCGATGACAAGATCATCGCGGTGCCGGTCGGAGATCAGCGGCAGGTGCGCCGCCAGGAACTGACGGACGTCTCCGAGTTCCACCGGCTGGAGATCCAGCACTTCTTCGAGGTCTACAAGGACCTCGAGCCCGGCAAGAGCGTCGAGGGAGCCCACTGGGAGGGCCGCACGGACGCCGAGGCGGAGATCCTGCGTTCCTTCCAGCGGGCCGTCGGCACCGAGCACGCCAACGAGTTCACCCGCGGCTGACCCTGCCCCTCGGGGTGCCTTAGGCGGCTTCGCCCTCGATGGTGGGGCCGGTGCCCGGCGCGTGGGAGAAGATGTCGCGGACCGCCTCGATGACGGAGCCGGCGATGGCGCGGTTGCCGAGGCCGCCGACGACGGCGCCGATACCGAAGGGCAAGAGCCGCCCGAGCCACACCCCGCCGGCGCGGGCGAGGATCCGGCGTCGGATGAACCGGTTCACCTGCTTGTTCACGGTGCGGGTGACCAGGGTGTTCCCGCTGCCGGCAAGCAGGGTCCCCCACTGGATGCCGCGCTTGCCGAGGGCCTTGGCCATGATCTCCTCGCCCTTCTCCCCTCCGATGACACCCAGCATGATGGCGCGCCGCGTCGGTCCGTCCTTCATGTCGACGCCGTGGATTGCGGCAACCGAGAGCGTCAGGAACGCGCAGGCCTCCGCGAAGGACACGCCTTCGCCGATGGTGAGGCCGACGGCTGCTGCGGTCCCGATGCCGGGCAGGGCCGCGGCGCCGCCGATGCCGGCGCCGGTGACGGTCAGGATCTTCCGGAACCGATCGCAGACATCATCGACCAGCTCCTCGGGGGTGGCCTGCGGCGACTTCGCGCGCAGGCGCTGGACGTAGGCCTCGGCAATGGGGGTCTGGATGCGCAGAGCGTGCTCGATCCCCTGCAGCATCCGCTCGTCGGGGACGACGTCCTGGTTCGACGCTGAGGGTCCGTCGCTGTGCTGGTCATGCATCGGGTTCTCCTCCGGAGGTGATCGGGAACGCCGAACACTGTAACGGCCCGGCCTGCGGCGACATGGGACACCGCTCAGGTGGGCAGATCGATCTCGATGCTCCCGGGCTGCAGCTCGGTGACGGGGCCCTCGAGTCCGAGCCACCGCACAGCTTCTTCGAGGTCGGCGTAGCGGCCGGTGTACCGGTCCTCGACGAAGGAGCGCGGTACGGCGAGGTCGTGGCAGAGGGTGCCGGCACAGTGGTCGGTCTCGTGCTGCATGATGCGGGCGGGCCACCCGGTCCATTCCTCAGCCGCGTCGACGATGCGCCCATCGGCCAGGCGCTCCTGGGCCTCCCAGCGCACCGTCAGGTGGCGCGGGACGATCGACTGCCAGCCGCGCACCGACAGGCAGCCCTCCCAGAACAGGGCGCGCCGGGGGCCGACGCTCGCGTAGGTCGGGTTGAGCAGGACCCGCAGGTCCACCGGGCTGCGCCGCAGCGGGTCCGCGGACACCCCCTCGGCGAGGTCATCGGCCTCGGGCTCCTCCGGCTCCTCGGGCTCGATGCGGTCCTCGATCACCATCAGCTGCAAGGGGATCCCGACCTGGGGTGCCGCGAGGCCCACGCCGGGGGCCTCGCGCATGGTGATCACCATGGCTTCGACCAGCTCGGTGAGCAGTGCGGGCGCGAGCTGCCCGCTCCAGGGTCGACTGCGTGCGCGCAGCGCGGGGTGGCCCGCCTGGGTGATGCGCAGCGGATCGGTAGGGCGCTCGCGGCGCTCGAGGGTCTTCGTCACCAGTGCGGACAGGTCCATGCGCCCAGTATGCGGCCGCGTCCACGGCGTGGATGGTGCGAGGAAGTCCACAGGGTGTGACGTATCATGCGGGGAGCCGACGCGAGCGGCGGGATGGACGAGGAGGTCCGGGGCCCCAGGTCCCGCATCCCCGATTCCCCTCCGGCGTGCGCATCCGGTGGACCACCGACGGTCCGCGGGACGGCCAGCAGGACACTTCACAACGGATCGTCCGGCACGTACCTGCCGGTGAAGGGAAACGGATTCACGATGGCAACAGTCACGTTCGACAATGCGAGCCGCATCTACCAGGGGCAGGAGCGACCGGCGGTCGACAGCCTCAACATCGAGATCGCCGACGGCGAGTTCCTCGTCCTGGTCGGCCCCTCGGGCTGCGGCAAGTCCACCTCGCTGCGCATGCTCGCCGGTCTGGAGGAGATCGACGCCGGCCGCATCCTGATCGGCGACCGCGATGTCACCAACGTCCCGCCGAAGGACCGCGACATCGCGATGGTGT
>JAUNUA010000217.1 GCA_030538435.1 Brachybacterium sp. | reverse complement strand
ATTTCGGCGTTGCCGGCCTCGGCGGCCTGCGGGATGCCCTCCTCGGCGCTGAGTCGGCCGATCATGACCTCCTGGAAGATCGGCATCGCGGCCATCAGTCCGGCGTTCGCGTTCGAGCCCGTGTCGGCGGGGGCCGGGTCCTGCGCGGCCTCCACGAAAATGCTGACGTCCACGCCTTTCTCATCCCAGAAGTCCACGAATCCCTGCTGGGCGTCCACGTGCCCGGGAAAGGCGATGCCCATCTCGCCGATCGGCGCCTGCCCCTCGGCGCTGCCGAGCCAGGTCAGCAGCTGCTCGATGCCGTCCATGCGGTCCTCATCGGCGTTGGCGTTGCCGACCGCGGTGACACCGTGGACCAGGGACTTGCGGCCCTCGGGCCCGGCGACCATCGGTGCGAGGCCCCACGCGAAGGAGTCACCGGCGCCGTCGGCGATGGCGGACAGGCTGTACGGGCCGGACTGGAACAGTCCGAGCCTCCCCTGGGTGAACAGGTCACGGGCGAAGTCACCGTTCTCGTTGGTGTCCGCGGCGCTCGGCGCGATCTGGTCCTCGTTGATGAGGTCGGCGAGGTAGGCGAAGGCCTCGATGCCCTCCTCGGAGTCGAAGACGTACCGGTCGTCCTCCTCCCAGTCCGCGCCGTTGGAGGCGAGGAAGGGGCCGATGATGGCCTGCCGGTCCGCCGCCGCGTTGAAGCCGAACGTCTCCCGGGAGTCGGCGGCGAAGCCGTCGTCTCCGGGGTGGCGGCCCTCGTTATCGGCGGTCAGCGCCCGCCCTGCCTCGCGCAGCGGGTCGCTGTCGGCGCCCGGGTCGAAACTGAGGTCGGTGGGGTCGACGTCCGCCTCCTCCACCAGGTCCTGGTTGTAGAACAGGGCGATCGAGTCCCACAGCTGCGGGACGCCCCACAGGCCGTCGTCGCGGGTGTACAGGTCGATCACGGCCTGTTCCCACTGCTGGTCGGAGCCGGGGATGATGTCGTCGATGTTCAGCAGGTTCCCGGCCTGCTGGAGCTGGACGTAGTTGGCGGAGTTCATCCAGTAGACGTCGGACATGCTGCCGGAGGCGACATCCAGCGGCAGGCGGGTCCAGTAGTCCCCCCACGGGACGACCTCGATCTCCACGTCCCAGCCGGTCTCCTCCGTGAACGCGGCGAAGGACTCCTCGTAGGCGGCGCGGGCGGACTCGTCCCACAGCCGGAACGTGAGAGTGCCCTCGCCGCCACCGCCGCCGCTGTCGTCGTCGCCGCTCTGCTGGGCGGACGGGGAGCAGGCGGCTGCGGTGCCGGCGATCCCGGCGGCTCCGAGGGTGGCGAGAAGGGTGCGACGGTTCAGCATGGCGGGTTCCTTCCGTGCAGGCGCCCGGGACGCGCGGTGCGAGCCGGGCCACCCATTCTGCCTCGTGGAGTGCTGTCGAGAAGCAGCCGACGCACCCCACGCGGCGTGGGAGTGCGGTCGGTGGTGTCAGAGGCCCGAGTATTCAGTCGCAGTCGACGGCGACGGCTAGGGCGGCGCAGATCTCCTGCATGCGGGAATCCGCGAGCCGGCCGAGTCGCTCGACGAGCACCGCCGTCGACACGCTCTCGACCGAATCGAGATTGACGGCTGATCGCAGCGGAACGGGGTCATCGCCGGGTTCCAGGCGCACCTCGCTGGGGATCCCCCGGAGAGTCGTCGTGCAGGGAGCAATCAACGCCCGTCCCAGTCGTGGGATCGCTGCGTCGCGGGAAAGGACGACGACCGGACGACGGGCGATGTCGGCCATCTCGCACCACCACACCTCACCGCGGGCGGGTCGACCTGTCATGACGTGGCGGCCGCCCCGCGGAAAGATGCCAGGTCTCCCCACGCGTCCGGTTGATCGAGTGGGTGCTGGTCGTACGCGGCGTAGGCGGCATCCACCTCTGCAGCACGGTGGCGCGCCAGCAGCGCTGACAGCGCTTCGTCCACGAGTGCTGCGTCCGGTTTGCCCGACGCCTTTCGGGCCCTCGTCAGGAGGTCTCCGTCCACCGTGGTGCTCAGCCGTATGCGATTCATGCTAAGAGTGTGCCATGCACCCTAGCGACCGAGGTTCGCGCAGGATGCAGCGCATTCCCCATGTGTCCTGTTCAGCGCAGGGTCGCCGCGACCGACCGGGTGATCTGCCGCTGGAAGGCGATGAACAGCAGCACCAGGGGGATCATCGCGAGCGTCGTCCCGGCCATCACCACTGTCCAGTTGCTGTTGTACTGCGTCTGCAGTCCGGCGGTCGCGACGGTGATCACCTGCCAGGTGGGTCCGGAGGTGATCACCAGCGGCCACATGAAGCTGTTCCAGTGGGTGACCACGGTGATCAGCATCAGGGTGACGATGATCGGCCGGTTCAGCGGCACCACCAGGTGCCACAGCAGTCGCAGCGTGCCGGCACCGTCGACCCGCATGGCGTCCATCAGCTCGGTGGGCAGGGTCCGGAAGTTCTCCCGCAGCAGGAAGATCGCATACGGGGACCCCAGCATGAACGGCAGCACCAGTGCCCAGAAGGTGTTGCGCATCCCCACCTCGGTGAGCATCAGGTACAGCGGCACCACGACCACCACCTGCGGCACCATCAGCGTCGCGACGTACACCCAGAACAGTAGGTCGCGCCCGGGGAAGCGCAGCAGCGCGAAGGCGTAGGCCGCGAGGATCGAGAACACCATCTGCCCGATCAGGATCACCGCCACCATCTGCACGGTCACCGCGACGGGGCTGACGAAGCCGTCGGTCGCTGTCAGCAGCTCCTCGAGATTCGCGAGTGTCGGCGGGTCGGGGATGCTGAGCGCGCCCTGCTGCGCGAACTGCCGTGAGGAGGTCAGCGCCGTCATCACGGACACCGCGAAGGGCGCGAGCGTGAGGGCACCCGCCACCAGCAGCACGGCGTAGGTGGCGAGGTATCCCAGCACCCGGGTGGCGCCCGGCGAACGACGCATCGGTCTTAGCCTCCTCAGCTCATGTCGTAGGTGATGCGCGGCGCGAAATAGCGCTGCTGGATGAGCGTGATGATCACCAGCAGCACGAACAGGATCACCGCGACGGCGCTGGCCCGACCGATCGCGCCGGTGACGAACGCCTCGTTGTACACCAGGGTGGCGATCACCTCGGTGCGGCGCTGCGGGCCCCCACCGGTGAGGGCGTAGACCATGTCGAACACCTGGAAGCTCGCCACCACCTGCGTGACGGCGAGGAAGAAGGTGGTGGGGCGCAGCAGCGGGACGGTCATGTGCCGCAGTCGCTGCCAGGCGCTGGTGCCGTCCAGGATCGCCGCCTCGTAGATCTCCCCGGGGATGCGGGTCAGGCCCGCCTGGAAGAACAGGCTGATGTACCCGACGTTCTGCCAGATCGCCACGAACGCCACCACCGGGAGCGCGAGTGTCGGCGAGGTCAGCCACTCCACGCGGAATCCGAGGGCGGCGTTCAACGCACCGGTCGACGGCTGCAGGATCCAGCGCCACACCACCCCGAGCGCGAGCGGTGCACACACCCAGGGGATCACGACCATGACACGTACCACCGCCGATCCCGGCAGCGCCCGCACCAGCTGCGTCGCGAGCAGCAGGCCGAGCACCAGCGAGACCGGGACGGAGATCAGGGTGAAGATCGCCGTCACGACGAGGGAGTTGGTGAGGACTCCCCCGCCGATCAGGTCGATGTAGTTCTGCAGCCCGACGAATTCCCGCGTGCCGATCAGCCGCCAGTCGAACAGCGACACCGCGAAGGCCAGCACCACCGGGAGGATGAGGAACGCGGTGACGCCGATCAGACTGGGCGCGATGAGGAGCCAGGCGACCAGCGGGCTGCGGGGGCGCATGTCAGCCGGTCGCCACCAGACCCAGTTCGGCCCGCGAGGCGATCGCCGCGTGCTGCGGGGTGACCCGCACGGTGTACCCGACGGTGCCGGGGGTGGACAGGGTCAGACGACCTGAATAGGTGCCGTCCGCTGCGGGCTGCAGGGTGATCAGCGAGGGATCCTGCAGCTCACCGTCTTCCCCGATGGGGCCGATGGCCGCTTCGACCACCAGGTCCGCGTCACCCAGGCCCGCCCGCTCGATGCGCGCGCGCACCGTCAGTTCGGTGCCGGTGGAGACGACACCGCGGTCTTCGACACCCTCGAGCGTGACCTCGGCGACCCGGACTCCTGTCCACGCGTCGGCGACCTGCGCCTTCCAGGCCG
>JAUNUA010000216.1 GCA_030538435.1 Brachybacterium sp. | reverse complement strand
CTCCTGGCCGGAGTGCTCCTCGCCGGAATCCGGGTTTCCGTGCCGGAGGCGATCCTCGTGATCGCGGTGCTGTGGGCGACCATGCTGCCCATGGCCCTGTTGGGACTCGTGATCGGGCTTGCCTTACGACCCAGTGCCGTGCAGCCCGTTGCCACGATCGGCATGATGTTGCTCGCGGTCGCGGGCGGTTTGTGGTTCCCCGTCGATATGTTCCCCGGCTGGCTGCAGGACCTCTCCGCGCTGCTGCCCACCCATTGGATGGGCGTGCTCGGCCAATGGGTGATCACCGGTGAGGGTGCCGTCGGCCGGGGCGTCATCACCCTGGCCATCTGGTCCGTCGTGCTTGCGGTCGCCGCCGCCCTGCTGTTGGGACGCGCCGCCCGCACGGCGCCGCGTCGCTGAGAGGATCACCTCATGACCGACGTCGCGATCGAGCCGGCTGCCCAGGCCCGGCCCTTCACCCCGCGGGAGGTGCACCGGGCCGCGATGGGCTCCGGGGCGGTCGTGTTCATGGCCCCGTCGCTGCTGTTTCTGGCGTTCCTTGTGGTGCCTGCGTGGATCCAGTCGCCGTTGCCCTCCGCTCTTGCGGTGACTGCCCTCGCGGTGCTGTTCGGGGCGGTGTTCTTCTACTCCGGTGGGATCGACGAGTTCGCCGACGTGGTCCGCTGGGGGTGGCTCGCCGTCTCGTGGCTCCTGATCGGGGCTCTCGCACTGTTCACCGGGGCGAGCGTGGGCTACCTGGTGATCTTCGTGGTCTGCATGCACGCGGTGGTGCTGTCCTGGCGCAGCTC
The DNA here is from genome assembly GCA_030538435.1 of Brachybacterium sp. Classification (GTDB taxonomy): domain Bacteria; phylum Actinomycetota; class Actinomycetes; order Actinomycetales; family Dermabacteraceae; genus Brachybacterium. Next base: position 3,404 of record JAUNUA010000216.1, on the reverse strand, counting down.
TCGGATCGTGGTGCCACTGATCGTCGCCGCTGTACTCGCCCTCTCTTGGGCCGTGGGACAACCGGTGATGGCGCTGCTCGCCGTGACCGGCGGCGTCATGGCCATCGGCATCGGCTTCGGCATCCAGCGGCAGATCCTCACCGAGCGCCTGGAGCGCGCCGAGCAGCGCAACGCGGTCCTCGCCGTCTCGGCGGAACGCGAACGCATCGGTCGGGACCTGCACGACATCCTCGGCCATTCCCTGACCACCATCACGGTCTCGGCGCAGCTCGCCCGGCGCCTCGTGGACGATGACCCGGAGGCCGCCAAGGCCCAGCTCGCCGAGATCGAACGCACCTCCCGGCAATCGCTGGCCGACGTGCGCACCACCGCCAGCGGCCTGCAGCAGGTGCGGGTCGCCACCGAGGTCGCCTCCTCCCGCAGCGTTCTCGGCGCCGCCGGGATCGAGGCCGACGTCCCCGCATCGCTCCCGACCCTCGAGGACGAGCGGGCCGAGCTGATGGGCTACGTCGTCCGCGAGGCCGTCACCAACGTGGTCCGCCACTCCCGCGCGACCCACTGTCGCATCACCATCGGCCCGCAGGTCGTGGAGGTCGCCGACGACGGGGTCGGCATCCCCGAGCACGCCCCCCGCACCGGGCTGGAGGGCCTGCGCCGCCGCGTCGAAGCCGTCGGGGGCACACTGGTCGCGGAGCGCACCGCTACCGGCGGAACCCTGCTGCGCGCGGAGCTGGCGGAGGAGGACGCACGATGATCCGAGTGGCTCTGGCCGATGATCAGGCGATGTTGCGCAGCGGCCTCGCCGCCCTGCTGCGCCTGGAGAGCGACGTCGAGGTCGTCGGCGAGGCCGGCACCTGCACGGAGGCTCTTGAGCTGGTGGAGGACCAGCGGCCCGATGTGCTGCTGCTGGATGTGCAGATGCCCAGCGGCAGTGACGGTTCCTTACGCGATGGTCTCGATGTCGCGGAGCGGTTGCGCGGCGGCGCGACCCGCGTCATCGTGCTGACCACCTTCGGGCGCGCCGGGTACTTGCGGCGCACTTTGGAGGCGGGCGCCACGGGGTTTCTCGTGAAGGACGCCCCGGTCGAGCAGCTGGTCGATGCGATCCGCCGCGTCCACCAGGGACTGCGGGTGGTCGATCCCGAGCTCGCCGCGCAGTCGCTGGCGACCGGTCCGAACCCGCTCAGTGGCCGGGAGGCGGAGGTGCTGCGCGCCGCCGCCGGGGGCGGAACCACTGCCGATATCGCCGCGCGGGTGTTCCTGTCCGAGGGGACCGTGCGGAACCACATCTCCAGCGCCATCGGGAAGCTCGGCGCCGCCAACCGCGCCGAAGCGATCCGCGAGGCCACCGACAACGGGTGGATCTGAGGACAGCCCGCGAACGTGTCACCCCCCGCTGTTACTGTTCGACTCGTCACGATTCGTCCCAGCGCCACCCGGCGTCGGCCTCACACCAGGAGTAGTGACCATGGGTTTCATCCAGGCTTTCCGCGGCGCCCTCGGCGGGATGCTCGCCGACCAGTGGCGTGACTTCCTCACCGTTCCCGATGGGCTCGCCCCGACGGCCGCCCTGTTCCCGGCGGTGCCGCGCGGGCAGAACGCCGGCCGCGGCTCGAACACCCGCGCCTCGGAGAACGTCATCACCGTCGGCTCGAAGATCCTGGTCCCCGAGGGGTATGGCCTCATCACCCTCCAGGACGGCAAGGCCACGGGCCTCATCACCGAGGCCGGCGGGTACGAGTGGCAGGGCGGGGATGTGGACTCCCAGTCCGTGTTCGCCGGGGAGTGGGTCGCACCGACCGTCGGCATGAGCTGGGAACGGTTCAAGTTCGGCGGGCGCCCCACCTCCCAGCAGATCGCGGTGTTCGTGAACCTCAAGGAGATCCCGAACAACCGCTTCGGCACGCAGTCGGAGATCTACTGGGACGACGCCTACCTGAACACCCAGGTGGGAGCGGTCACCCGCGGCACCTACACGTTGCGGATCGTCGACCCGCTGCTGTTCCTGCACAACTTCGTGCCCGCCGTCTACTACTCGGCGAACTCCCCGGTCTTCGACTTCGGGGACATGGACAACGACGCCGGCACCCAGCTGTTCAACGAGGTCGTCTCCTCCCTTGCCTCCGCGTTCTCGAACTACACGAACGACCCCGACAAGGCGAACCGCATCACCCGCATCCAGTCCGACACCGTCGGCTTCGCGCAGTCCCTGGGCGCTGCCGTCGAGCAGGACTACCGCTGGACCACCGACCGCGGCCTCGCGATCGTGAAGGTCGCGATCCAGTCCATCGAGTACGACGAGCGCACCCGCGAGCTGCTCACTGACGTGCAGAAGGCCGACGCGCTCGGCGGGAACCGCTCCGCGAGCTTCCTGAACCAGTCGGTTGCCCGCGGCGTGGAGGCAGCGGGTCAGCAGGGCGGCGGGGGGAACCTCGGCATGTTCGGTATGGGCGCCGGGATGGTCGGCGGGATGGTGCAACCGGTGCAGCCGATCCCCGGACCTGCCCAGGGCCAGGGTCAGCAGGCCGGTGCGCAGCAGGGCGGCGCGCAGAACGGCGGGCAGCAGGCCGCCGCACCCGCTGAGGACCCGGTCGCGAAGCTCGCCCAGTACAAGCAGATGCTGGACCAGGGGCTCATCACCGAGGAGGACTACGAGGCGGCGAAGAAGAACGCCCTCGGACTCTGAGCGGCCCCGATCCCGCACCCCGGAGCTGCCCGTGACCCAGAGCCAGGACCCGCAGGACGTCGGCGTGCCGTCGGCGGATCCCGGTGTGCCATCGGGGGACCTGGGCGTCTCCTCAGGGGACCCGGGCGGCCCGTCGGCTGACCCCGGCGCCCCGTCGGCAGCGGGCGGCCCGGACCTGACGAAGGACCGGGTGCTGGACACCTCCAGCGGTCGCGCCGACGGGCTCATCCGATGCCCCCGCTGCGGCTCCACCGAGTCGCGCTACTCGATCGACCACGGCGCACTGATCTGTGCCCACTGCCGCAACGCCTGGAACGAGCCGCTGCTGGAGAGCAAGCTGCTGGTCACGGACATCGGCCGCCTGCGCGGGACCGTCACCGGGTCCGGCGCGGGGGCGATCGAGAACGACGAGCACATACTGACCCTGAAGTGCCAGGGCTGCGGGGCGGAGGTCGTCATCACCACCGACCGGCAGCTGCAGGCCCGCTGCCACTGGTGCCGGCAAGTGCTGTCGGTCAGCACCCAGATCCCCAACGGCGCCGTGCCCGACGGGGTCCTGCCCTTCACGATCACCCACGCGGAGGCGCTCACCCGGATCCGCGAGTTCGTCGGCAAGCGCAGCTTCTTCGCCTGGCGGCGCTTCCGCCAGGAGTTCACCCCGGACAACGTGGTGGGCGTGTACATGCCGTACATGCTGATCGACGGGAACCTGATCGCG
>JAUNUA010000215.1:1424-4221 GCA_030538435.1 Brachybacterium sp. | reverse complement strand
TGAGGTGCCCAGCGTCCCGGCGTTGAAGTTCACGAAGCCCTCGTGCATCACCGTGGTGCCCTCGGCAAGGTGCGCACCGAGCCGCACCCGGTCCGCATCGCCGATACGCACACCGGTCGGCAGCACGTAGTCGACCATGCGGGGGAACTTGTCGACGCTGAACACGGTGGGGGTGCGGCCGGCGGCGCGCAGCCGCAGCCGGGTCTCTTCGAAACCGGTCACGGCGCACGGCCCCTCGGAGGTCCACACCACGTTGGTGAGCGTCCCGAACAGGCCCTCGAGGTTCTGCTGGTTCGGGGCGACCAGGCGGTGGGAGAGCAGGTGCAGGCGCAGGTACGCATCGGCCGCATCGGCGGGGGAGGCGCCGAGGTCGATGGAACGGGTGAGGACCTCCTGGCGGGTGCCGCGCACATCATCATCGGCAGCGGCCTGCTCGAGCTGCTGGTGCAGCGGATGGTCGGCGGCGTCGGCGGGTGCCTCGCCGAGCTGTGGGGAGGGGTACCAGACGTCCAGGGTCGCACCATCGGCGGCGAGGGTCGCGAGCCCGATGCCCCACGCGTGGGACGGCGGTGCCGTGTCGGTGGGGTTCGCGTCGGCGGTGGTGGCGGTCGAATCGGTCGCAGGAGTCGTCATGCGGTCGATTCTACGAACCGTCCCTGGACGGATCCGAGCGCGGCACGGCCTCGGGGTGGGTGGCGGTGAGACCGAACAGCAGACGGAAGTCCCTCGCCTCGTCATCGGAATCGGGATCGCCGGGCACGTCCGCGCCGCTCTCGTCGCGATTCAGCCGGTGCATCTCCTGGATGAGGTCGGTGACCCGCCCGACGAACTCCTCCGCCTGCTCCGGGGAGAGGCGCAGGTCCATGGCTTGGAGGGACCCGAGTCCTCGACGCGGGTCATCTGCCGAGTGGTGGTCGCGGTGGTCGGCGAGGTTCGCGATCCACGCGGCCCGGAACCAGTCGAGTCCCGCGAGGGACGTAGCGCCGGAGGCGGCGAGGTAGTCCTCATCGACGGCCGCGGGGTCGACGCCGCTGCGGCGACCGTGCTCGAAGGAGTGCTGGGCGAGCTTCCACACCCGATCGCGCCGGTCCCGCGCGGCCTCGGGCGCCTCCTGGATCACGCCACCGCGGGCGAGGGTCCGCAGGTGGTAGCTCACCGAGTTCGCGGGGAGTCCCAGGTCTTCGGCGATATCCGCCGCCCGGGCCGTGCCGCGTCGGCCGATTCTGGTCATGATCTCGAGTCGCAGCGGGTGGGCGAGGGCGCGCAGCTGATCGCGGCTGGCGTAGCGCTCCTCGGCCCCGGCGCCGTCATCGCGCTGCTCCGGTGGGGAATCAGAAGCCATGCGGTGAGCCTATCGCGCACGAAACGGTGCCCACGGGATACTGCGCACCCCTTCATGCCCACAGAACAGTGCGCAGTAATAGTTGCGCAATAGACGGTGCGGGTCTACGGTGGGCGTATGACGAGCCGCGAGACCCCCGCCAGGCCGGCACCTCCTCTGCGCACGAACCCGGAGTACGTGCGCTGGCTGACCGGCGACCTGCTGCTGGACGCCGGGGCTGCCATCGGGATGTTCGCGTTTCCCCTGGTCACGTTCGCGGTGACCGAATCCCTCGCCGCGACCGGACTCATCGGGCTGATCCAGGGGCTCGGTCAACTGGTGGGACTCGTCCCCGGGGGACTCCTTGCCGACCGCTGGGACCGACGGCGGTTGCGCCTGATCGGCGCCGGCACTGGCGCCCTGCTGCAGGCCGCACTGATCGCCGTTCTGCTCACCGGATGGGCGAGCGTCGCCGTTCTCGCCGTGCTCGCCTTCGCCGACCGTCTCCGCGGCGCCCTCGTCGGCTCGGCATCCACCGCGATGCTGAAGCAGATCGTCCCTCCCGAGCAGCTGCCGCGCGCCTTCGCCGTGAACGAAGGGCGCTCTGCCGCCGTGGAGATGGGCTCCGGTCCCGCCGGTGGCGCCCTGTTCGCCGTCAACATCGTGCTCCCCGCGCTCGCGCAGCTGCTCGGGAACCTCGCCTCGTTCTTCGCCACGCTCACGATGCGCGGCGATTACCGTCCCCGCACGCCGGACGCCCCTGCCACGCGCATCCGCAACGACCTCACGGAGGCGTGGCGGTGGGCGATCTCCCAGCCGATCCGCCTGCAGGTGATGGCACTGGCCATGCTGGTGAACCTGGGGTTGAACGGCCTCGTTCTCGCCGTGCTGCTGCACCTTGCCGACACCGGGGTCCCAGCACCCCAGATCGGCGTGCTCAGCACCGTACTGGCGGCCTCGATCCTGCTCGGAGCCATTGCCGCACCGCGGCTGGTGGACCGAGTACCGACCGGCGTGCTGACGATCGCGCCCCTGCTTCTCATGGCGGTTCTCGCCGCCGCCATCCCGCTGGTGCCGAACATCTGGTGGATCGGCGCGATCTACGCCGTCATGGGCCTCGGCCTCGCACCACTGAACGCCGCCAGTCAGGGCTTCTTCACCCACATCACCCCGAAAGCCATGCTCGGCCGGATCGACTCGCTGATGGGTCTCGGCGCGATGGGCCTGATGCCTCTTGCCCCGGCGATCGCCGGCTGGGGTCTCGACCGTCTGGGGCCGATGCCGACGATGTGGATCTTCGCCGCCATCACTGCCCTCGGCGCCGCGATCGCCCTGCTCGGCCCCCACCTGCGCTCCGTGCCCGTCGCCTCGCACTGGGTCGAGCATGCCCGCGATCGCGGCCTCACCGCCGACTGACCTCGGAGCTGATCTGCACGAAACGGCGTCCAGCGGCACGCAGCCCGCACATGAGCACGC
>JAUNUA010000215.1:0-1324 GCA_030538435.1 Brachybacterium sp. | reverse complement strand
GGACCGCGGGGGATCGCCATCTGCGAGCGCCTGGTCGCCGCCTCCCGCACCGACGCCTGGCACGGGACGCTCGAGGTGCACCTGATCGACCCCGATGTCGACCGCGGGGGAGCGGTCTGGCGAGCCGACCAGAGCCCCGTGCTGCTGATGAACACCGCCACCTGCCAGACCACCCTGTACCCCGACGCCTCCTGCACCACCACGCTGCCCGCACCCGATGATGCGCTCACCTTCGATGCCTTCCTCGCCGCGACGGGGTACGCGCCCGCCGACATCGCCCCGCGGACCGAACACGGCCGCTACCTGCAGCACGTCCTCGATACGGCCGAGCGCGCCATGGATCCGACGCGGATTCGCCTCACCCGGCACCGCACGGAGGTCCTCGACATCACCGGCGCCCCCGGGCGTCCTCAGCACCTGCACCTGGCCACCGGTGAGGACCTCCAGGTCGACGCTGTCGCGCTCGCTCTCGGTCACCTCGCCACCGTCCCCTCCTCCCGCTCACGGCGACTGGCCGACGCTGCCGCCCGCCACGGGCTCGTGCACCTGGCCTCCGCGAACCCCCTCGAGGTGGACTACGGCGCGCTGATCGGCCGCGAACGCGTCGCCGTGCAGGGCATGGGTCTGAACTTCTACGACGCCATCGGGATGCTGAGCGCCGCCTGCGGTGGCCGATTCGTGGACAGCCCCCACACGCCGTCCGGACTGCGCTACCTCCCCGGCGGGGGTGAGCCGCACATCGTCGTCGGTTCCCGCTCCGGGATGATCTACCGGCCGAAGCCCGACCTCCGCCCGGAGCTGCCCGCCCCCTATGCGCCACGGGTCCTGACCGATGAGGTGATCGAGGAGCTCGCCCACCGTGAGGGTGGTATCGAGCATGAGCGCGACACCCTGCCGCTCATGGTCCGGGAACTGGAGGTCGCGCTCGCCGCGGGAGGCTTCGCCGAGCTCGCCGACGGACCGACGATCATGCGGCTGCTGTTCCCGCTCGGCCGGCACGCGACCGCGGTGCCGGACGCGCACCGCCGTAGCCGGGACGTGCTGCGCACCGCCCTCGAGGCGGCCGCCGCCCCGGATCCCGCCTGGACCCTGATCTTCCGGGTGCTCACCACGCTCCGGATCCAGATGAACGCCCTTGCTGACCGCGGCGCCTACACGGCCGGGTCCTACACCCGCGACATCGACGGGTTCTTGAAGAACGCGTTCGCCTCCTGGGCCTCCGGCCCTCCCGTGCTCCGGGTCCGCCAGGTCCTCGCGCTGGAGGAGGCGGGCCTGCTGGAGTTCACCGGGCCCGGTTTCGACCTGGGGGTCGATGAGAGCGCCG
>JAUNUA010000214.1 GCA_030538435.1 Brachybacterium sp. | reverse complement strand
AAGGATGCTCTGCTGGACGAAGTGATCGACGACCTCGAGGCGCACACCCGGGAGGTCATGGACCAGGTGGATACGATCGTCCGCTCCGGCGGGGACCTGAGCCCCCTGCTGTGGCGGGAACTGCACCGCGAGCATCGGCGCGGCATCCTGTTCGCGGTGCTCAGCGCGGAATCGGTGGACCCGGAGCATCCGGCGCGGTTCCGCATCTCGCGGTTGCGCCTGGTGTACGAGCGGATGACGGAGAACTACCTGCGGGCCTTCGCCGAGAAGGGACAGCTGCGACCGGGCGTGGACCCGGTGCAGGCGTCACGAGCGCTGGTGTCGCTGCTTCTCAGCCTGCCGATCCGCAGCGCCACCGTGGGGTCACTGCAGAGCACGCCGACGGATTCCCCGGCAGAGGACATCCGAGCGCTGCTGGAGCTGTACCTGCTGCCCGCCCCCACAGGCGGCACCGACTCCCCGAGCACACCCGCCGACTGATCCGCCCGTACCCCGCGCTGCGCCCCGTGTGAGGGATACTGACCAGGTGATTCCCCCGGATCGAGCGCACCTCCCCGCCCCCCGCAGGAGTCTCGGTCCATCCGTCGGCGGTGGCGATCGGTGAGGATCCTGCTGCTCAGCCATTACTACGCACCGGAGTTCGGCGCCCCGCAGCGCCGGTGGGGCGCCATCATCCCGCGGCTCCTGCGCGCCGGGCACCAGGTGGTGGTCGCCGCACCCCCGCCCCACTACCCCGAGGGACGGGTCCCTGCGGTCCACCGCGGGCGGCACCGGGCGGGCTGCGTGGAACGCGGGACGCATGGGGAGCTGATCCTGCGCACCGCGTACCTGCCGCACCGCGGCGACATTCTCACCCGCTCGCTCGACCACGCCGTCGCGGCGCTCGACGCGGCGCGCCGCGCCCTGCGCCACCTGGGGGGCAGGGGCCGACGACCCGACGTCATCATCGCCACCGCCCCCGCGATCGAGACGATCGTCGTGGGACGGCTGCTCGGCGCGTGGTGGGGGGTGCCGGTTGTGGTGGAGATGCGCGATGCCTGGCCGGATCTCGTCACCCACATGCACGCGGGCATCGGCCCGCACAGTGACCTGCGGTCCCTCCTGGTCGGGCGCCTGAAGCGGGAGGTGCACCGGCGGGTCACCCAGTCCCAGACCGGCTCCGCGCGGGTCGTCACCACCACCGAGCAGTTCGCCGGGGTGCTGCGGGAGCGCGGCATCCGGGAGGTGGAGGTGGTCCGGAACGGCACCGACCTGGAGCGCGTCCCCTTCATCGACGGCCGCAACCGGACCGGTGCCGGGCAGGGCGGGCTGCACTGTCTGTACCTGGGGAACATGGGCCGCTCCCAGGGCCTGGAGGTGGTGGTCGAGGCCGCCGCGCGGCTCGCCGCGGAGGGCGTCGACATCCGCGTGCGGATGGTCGGTCACGGCAGCGAGGCCCGCGCTCTGGGCGCGCTCGCGGCGCGGCTCGGCGCGCCGGTGAGCATCAGCACCCGCGTCCCCCATGACCAGGTGGGGGAGCTGTACGCGTGGGCGGACACCGTGATCGTGTCGCTGCGGGACTGGGAGCCGTTCCGGTGGACCATCCCCTCGAAGCTGTACGAGCTGCTGGCCACGGGACGGCATGTCACCGGGATCGTCGGCGGGGAGAGCGCCGGGATCCTGCTGGACACCGGTGCGGGCGACCTGGTGCCGCCCGGGGACGTGGTTGCCCTCACCCAGCTGTGGCGGGGTCTGGCCGCGGATCCGCAGCGGGTGGCTCCGCGACGCGAGGGGCGCCGATGGGTCGCACAGCATGCGGATGACTCCGTGCTGGCCGCGCAGTACCTGGCGCTGCTCACATCACTGCACGAGGCGTGACGAGCAGTTCCGCTCGCCACCTCCCAGTAGGGGGCCGGGTCAGAGGTTCTCGATGGCGTAGTCGGCCTGCTCCTCGGTGAACTGGCCCCCGTACTCCGAGGTCAGCTGGTCCCGGATCTCCTCCGGCGACATATCCAGGGTGTCCTGGTAGCTGCGGGCCGATTCGAGGGCGTTCTCGTTCCAGTCGGCGTCGATGGTGTCGATGGCGTACTGGGCCTGCTCCGGGGTGAACTGCTCGCCGTACTCGGAGACGAGCTGGTCGTAGATCCCCTGCTTGGACATGTGGAGGTGCTCGGAGTAGGACTCGGCCGATGCCAGCGCGTTCGCGTTCCAATCCACGTCGAGGTTGTCGATCGCGTACTGGGCGGCCTCGTCGGAGAACTGGCCGCCGTAGTCGGAGGTGAGCAGATCGTAGATGCCCTGCTCTGACAAGTTCAGCGTGTCCGAGTAGCTCTCCGCCTCGGAGAGCGCGGACTGGTACTCCTCGGGGACCTCGTCCCCGCCACCTTCCGCCTCGGTGGTCTCCTCCGGAGTGGTCTCCTCGGGGGTCGTCGCGTCCTCGGTCTCCGGTTCGGCGGGGGACTGCGCCGTCGGCGTCGGCTCGGGGCTGTCCATGGTGGTCACCACCAGCGCGCCGCATCCGATCACCCCGAAGCCGAGGAGCGCGAGGCACCCGCACCCGGCCGCGATGAGCAGACCCTTCTTCCGCTTGTTCGGTGGGGCCGCCTGGTCACCTGCAGGGGTGAACCCGCCCTGGGCGTCGTGGTGGCCACGTTCCGGGGAGTACCCGTCCGGGTTGCCGGGTGCTCCGTCCCCGGGTCGCGCGTGGGAGGGTCCGGGATCGGAGGAGCCGTAGGGGGTGGGGGTGGACATGCGAGTCTCCTGTCGGAAGCGCCGTACGTCAGCGGACGGGCCAGCGGGATGTGGTGCACGGGGGCGCGAGGGGCCCCGGAGGCCGACGATGCGCCGCATCGCGCATCCGGACCCCGGAACGATCTGGATGGCTCTGAGCGTAGAGCCCGACCGCGCGCCGTTCCAGGGGCCGATGAGCACGGACGGCAGTCGTGACGCTTTCGTGTCCTGCGCGGGGGTGACGGCACGACATTCGCCCCCGCCCCCCGGGAGGGGCGCAGTACGGGCCCGTTGCCGTCGTCGCGGATACCCTGGGTGCGTTCCAGCACTCACCGATCAGGGGGACCAGTGCACGATCAACGTGCGGGCAGCACCGCTGCCGATGGCGCGGATGACGTCGAGCCGCGCCGCCTCGCGGGCCTTCCGGTCCTCGGGTCCGACGGGCACCGGGTGGGCTGGGTGCGGGACATCTACTGCACCGATGCGGACGGACAGCTCGCCGCGATCGCCGTCGCCACCGGGCGCCTGTCCCCGACGATGGTGCTGATCCCCGCCGACCTGATCGGCGCGGTGACCGCCCAGGAGGTCCGGGCCGAGGCCCGGTCCGAGGTGCTCCGTGAGGGCATGGAAGCGCCGGCCACGGGCCACCTCCGCCCCAGCGACCTGGACCGCGCCCGCCGGGCCCTCACCACGGGCACGACCGGCGCCGCTCCACGGGACGCCGCAGCCCGCGAAGCCTGACAGACTGCGCGCATGCGAGGCATCATCTTGGCCGGAGGAACCGGCACCAGGCTCCACCCGCTCACCATCGGCGTCTCGAAGCAGCTGATGCCCGTCTACGACAAGCCGATGATCTACTACCCGCTGAGCACCCTGATGCTCGCGGGGATCCGCGACATCCTCATCATCACCACCCCGCAGGACCGGGGAGCGTTCGAGCACCTGCTGGGGGATGGCTCGCGCTTCGGGGTGCACTTCGAGTACGTCGTGCAGCCCTCCCCGGACGGTCTCGCCCAGGCGTTCGTGCTGGGGGAGGACTTCCTCGACGGGCAGAAGGCGGCGCTGATCCTCGGGGACAACCTCTTCTACGGTCACGGAATGGGCACGCAGCTGCGCCGGTACCGCGACGTCGACGGGGCGGCCGTGTTCGGGTACTGGGTGGCTGACCCCGCCGCCTACGGCGTGGTCGAGATGGGGGAGGACGGCCGCGCCGTCTCCTTGGAGGAGAAGCCCTCCCAGCCGCGCAGCAACCTCGCCGTGCCGGGCCTGTACTTCTACGACGAGACTGTCGTCGAGCGCGCGAAGATCCTGCGGCCATCGGCCCGTGGGGAATTGGAGATCACGGACCTGAACCGCGGGTACCTCGAGGACGGGGCGCTGCAGGTGGAGGTCCTGACCCGCGGCACCGCCTGGTTGGACACCGGGACATTCGATGACCTCGCTGCGGCGGGCGAGTTCATCTCCACCGTGCAGAAGCGCCAGGGGCTCTCGATCGGGGCGCCGGAGGAGGTTGCCTG
>JAUNUA010000213.1:1168-4227 GCA_030538435.1 Brachybacterium sp. | reverse complement strand
GAGATGAGGTCGAGGTCGAACTCCCGCTCGAGGCGCTCGCGGACGATCTCCAGGTGCAGCAGGCCGAGGAACCCGACGCGGAAGCCGAAGCCGAGCGCCGTGGAGGTCTCCGGTTCGTAGTTCAGCGCCGCATCGTTGAGCTTCAGCTTGTCCAGCGCGTCGCGCAGCGCCGGGTAGTCCGAGCCGTCGATGGGGAACAGCCCGGAGTACACCATGGGCTTGGGGTCGGAGTAGCCGGGCAGGGCGTCCTCGGCGCCCTTGCGGGCGGTGGTGACGGTGTCGCCGACCTTGGACTGGCGCACGTCCTTCACCCCGGTGATGAGGTAACCGACCTCGCCGACGCCGAGGCCCTGGGTGGCGATCGGCTCGGGGGAGATCACGCCGATCTCCAGCAGCTCGTGCTCGGCGCCGGTGGACATCATGGCGATCTTGTCGCGCGGCTTCAGCTCCCCGTCGATCACGCGGACGTACGTCACGACCCCGCGGTAGGTGTCGTACACGGAGTCGAAGATCATCGCGCGGCACGGAGCATCCGCCACACCGATGGGAGCGGGGATGGTGCGCACCACGTGATCCAGCAGTTCCTCGACGCCGATGCCGGACTTCCCGGAGACACGCAGGACGTCGTCGGGGTCGACGCCCACCAGTTGGCCGATCTCCTGGGCGTACCGCTCCGGGTCGGCGGCCGGCAGGTCGATCTTGTTCAGGACCGGGATGATCTCCAGGTCGTTCTCCATCGCGAGGTAGAGGTTCGCGAGTGTCTGCGCCTCGATGCCCTGGGCGGCGTCGACCAGCAGGATCGCGCCTTCGCAGGCGGCGAGGGACCGGGACACCTCGTAGGTGAAGTCGACGTGCCCGGGGGTGTCGATCATGTTCAGCGCGTAGGGCTCACCGTCCACCACCCAGGGCATGCGCACCGCCTGGGACTTCACGGTGATGCCGCGTTCGCGCTCGATGTCCATCCGGTCGAGGTACTGAGCGCGCATCGCCCTTTCATCGACGACGCCCGTGAGCTGCAGCATCCGGTCGGCGAGCGTGGACTTGCCGTGGTCGATGTGCGCGATGATGCAGAAGTTGCGGATGCGCTCCTCCGGGGTCGCGGCAGGGCGGATCACAGCCGCCTCGCTGTCGGAGATCCTGGGGGCCACCGGCATCTGTCCTCTCATCGGCATGGGGTGCGAGCATGGGCGCGCGCGACGCTCTCGCGGGGCGCGCGCAGCGTGCTCCATCGTCTCATGGGCGGGCGCCCCCGGCCCTCTGCGGGGGCGTGGGGGCGAGGCAGGTCTCCCCGCGGGCCTCGTAGGCTGGGCGCGATCTGCCGGAGGCAGCGATCTCTCCGGTGCCCGTGACCCGCGAGGAGTCGCCATGTCCATCACCTCCCAGCTGACCCGTCTGCTGCGCTCCGTGGTGCGCTCCCCTGCGACGCGCCGGGCGGTGCGCGACCTGGTGGGCGGTGCATCGCGGTCCACCACGAGTCGCCGGCACCCGGGTAATGCGGCGCCGCCCGATGGACGATCTGCGCTGGCGGACCGGCCGTCGCTGCCGCCCGTCGTGATGTCCTACGACCCGGTGGACGACGGGCGGGCCGACCCGGGTGAGGTGGTGTGGGCGTGGGTGCCGTTCGAGGAGGACATCACCCGCGGGAAGGACCGGCCGGTCCTCGTGCTCGCACGGGAGGATGCGCGGCGTGGCGGCACCGACGGCGCCGGGGAGGTGCTGGTGGGGCTGATGGCCACCTCGCGCGACGGTGGCGCCGGGACCTACACCGATGAGCGCGGTGCGACATGGGTGGACATCGGGTCCGGGGCGTGGGATGCGCAGGGCCGGCCGTCGGAGGTGCGGGTGGACCGTCTGCTGCGCATCCCGGTCGACGCGGTCCGACGGGACGGGGCAGCGCTTGATGCGGCCCGATTCGCGGAGGTCGCATCGGCGGTCCGGGGCGCTCACCGCTGGGACCGGGCGTGATGCGACGCACCCCGCGCACCCCGATCGGGGTCTCGCGCCCGGGGCTCTGATAGCGTTCATGGCTGTATGTGCGACATACCGCCCGGTGTGCGCACGCCCGCGGTCCTCCCGTGTCCGGACCGTGCAGGCGCAGCGACCCAGGCGTGTAGTCCGCGACAGCGATTTCGGTATCGACGTCTCCAGGCGACCCCCACCGCCCGTCCCCGTCGACCCCGTCCCTCGGCTGTCGTGGGAGTTCCACCACCACAGCAAGAGAAGAGTCCCCGTGGCAAACATCAAGTCCCAGATCAAGCGGAACAAGACCAACGAGAAGGCGCGCCTGCGCAACCGTGCGGTCAAGTCCGAACTGAAGACGCACGTCCGCAAGGTGCGCACCGCCGTCAAGGATGGCGACGCCGAGGCCGCCGGCACCGCGCTGAAGACCGCGAACCGCAAGCTGGACAAGGCCGTCTCCAAGGGCGTCATCCACAAGAACCAGGCTGCGAACCGCAAGTCCGGTCTCGCCCACCTGGTCGCCGGTCTCTCCAAGTGACCGCCTGAGCGGGGGCCTCGCGCCCCGCTCGCTGATCGACAGCAGCGCCCCGTCCGGATCTCCGGGCGGGGCGTTGCTGTGTGCGGGGGCTGGGGTGCCGATCGGGACGGTCAGGTCGTGCCGCTTGGGTCCCCCGTGTCGCGTCGCAGACCGCTGCAGGGTCACGCAGGACGAGGCGGTCGCGGCGAGACGGCCCTGCGCTCGGCGATGAGTGCCACGGCGAGGCTGAGGCCCCACACGGCGAACAGCGGATCCCAGAGGTAGGCGTGACCGACGAGGCCCGGACGGTCGGCGACCTCGCCGAATGCCCCCGCGAGCGCCAGGTGCGCCACCACGGTGAGCACCCCGCCGTAGAGGATGAGGCCACCAGCCCCGATCCAGGACAGGGTCCGCCACAGCCGTGGCCAGGGCAGCAGTCCGCGGGCATTGGCGATGGGGACCAGGACGGCGATCACCTTGGCAGCGCCGATGAGGAGGAGCCCGGCGAAGACCCACCAGTCCGCGTTCTCCCGCAGCTCGAGGGCACCCACGCCGACGGTGTCCAGCAGCCACCGCCCACCGA
>JAUNUA010000213.1:0-1068 GCA_030538435.1 Brachybacterium sp. | reverse complement strand
GCGGGCGCGGCAGATCGCGGAGACCATGCGCTGGGTCGCCCAGTGCGGATCCCGGCCGGCACCCTTGACCTCCAGGTCCGCGCGGGCGATCGCGTCGAGCGCATGTGCTACTGACCGGTCGGACCACGCCCGGGCGTCTCGCTGGGCGTTGCGGACCATCCAGTCGGGCATCCCGAGGGTCTTCGCGGACGCCCCGGGGGCGGTGACCTTGGCGATGCCGCGCATCTTCACCGCCACGGCCGCTACCAGCGGCACGGGGTCGACGCCCGCCAGATGCGCCTGCTGCAGCAGCCCCAGCGCCTCTGCTTCCCGCCCGGCGATCGCGGCATCGGCGACCGCGAAGGCCGTCGTCTCGACCCGCCCGGCGGTGAGCGCGTGGACGTCAGCGAGGGTGATGGGACCGGCCTGCTCTTCGTCCTCGGGGGTGGTGTCCTCGAGCAACTGCCGACTGATCGCGGCGAGTTCGGAGAGGTCCGTCCCGAAGGCGTCGACGAGTGCGGTGACGGCGTCCGGCTGGATGCGTCGGCCCGCGCGGGTGAACTCCGCCATCACGAAGGTCTGCTTGTCCGCGGGCCGCTTGATGGGGTCGCAGGGCACCCGTGGGACCGAGCGGCGGAGCGCATCCAGCAGCTTCTTCCCGCGGTTGCCGCCGCGGTGAATCAGCACCAGGGTGACGTCGTCCTCGGGTGCGGCGCGGTACGCGTCGATTTCCTGGATCAGGTGCTCCGGTGCGCTCTGCAGGTCCGGGACCACCACGAACCGAGGTTCGCCGAACAGCGACGGGCTGGTGACCTGGGTGAGGGCGCCCGCGGTCGCGGTTTCGGAGGTGATGTCGTGGAAGGCCGTCTCGGGGTCGCGGGCGCGGGCGAGGTCCCGCAGACGCCCCAGGGCCCGCTGCGCGAGCAGCGCTTCGGTGCCGTGCAGAAGAACGATGGGGGCGAGGTCCACGCTGTGCCATTCGACGTCCGCCATACTCTCCCTTTCTGCACTCCTCGACGCCTGTGCGCTGCGCGCGATGTTCCGTGCGGTGGTTCGGCGCCGATCCTATCGGGGGCCGCCGACACTCCG
>JAUNUA010000212.1 GCA_030538435.1 Brachybacterium sp. | reverse complement strand
CGGGCGCCGTCGACGTTGTCGAGGATCCACTTGACCTTCGGGCCGGAGAAGTAGGTCGCGAGCGGCAGACCGACCCGCTCCTTGTACTTGTCGGCGCCCTCGTCGCCGGCCAGCTCGTCGCAGATCTTCTGGGTGCGGGTGTCCTGCCAGACGATGGCGTTGTAGACGGCCTCGCCGGTGTTCTTGTCCCACACCACCGCGGTCTCGCGCTGGTTGGTGATGCCGACGGCGGCGAGCTGGTGGCGGTTGATCTCCGCCTCCACCAGTGCATCGCCGACCACGGTGCGGGTGTTCTTCCAGATCTCCGCCGGGTCGTGCTCGACCCACCCGGACTTGGGGAAGATCTGCTCGTGCTCCTTCTGGCCGGTGGCGACGATCTGGCCGTCGTGATCGAACACGATCGCGCGGGTGGAGGTGGTGCCCTGGTCGATCGCGAGGATGTACTTCTGGTCGTCGTTCATGAGAACTCCTTCGTTCGGTGCGGTCCTGGATCAGGTGGTGGGGGTCGTGACGGTCAGACGAAAAAGCGGGCGAGGAGGCCGGCGAGGATGCCGCCGATGGCCGGGCCGAGGACCGGGACAAAGGAGTAGCCCCAGTCAGATCCGCCCTTGTTCGGGATGGGGAGCAGGGCGTGGGTGATGCGCGGACCCAGGTCGCGGGCAGGGTTGATGGCGTAGCCGGTCGGACCGCCGAGGGAGGCGCCGATGCCGACGACGAGCAGCGCGACGGCCAGCGGGCCCAGACCCGAGGGCGTGCCGGCGAACAGGATCACCACGAAGACCAGCACGAACGTCGCGATGATCTCCGTGACGAGGTTCGAGCCGTAGGAGCGGATCTCCGGGCCGGTGGAGAAGGTGCCGAGGATCTTGCCCGGGTCCTTCTCTGCTGCGTAGTGGTCCTTGTAGGCGAGCCACGCGAGCGCCGCGCCGATGATCGCGCCGACCATCTGTGCGAACAGGTACGCGAGCGTGGTCACGAACGTGGCCGGGATCGCGGGCAGACCCATGTCCGCGTTGCCGGGGAAGTAGTCCGAACCGTTGGCCAGCAGACCGAAGGTGACAGCCGGGTTCAGGTGAGCGCCGGAGCCGAAGGCGACGAAGACGCCGGCGAACACGCCGAGGCCCCAGCCGAAGTTGATCAGCAGCCACCCGCCGCCGAGGCCTTTGGTCTTGACCAACAGGGCGTTGGCGACGACGCCCACGCCCAGCAGCACGAGCATCGCCGTGCCGGCGATCTCATGCAGAAGGATCGTGCCGACATATTCCATGGGATCTCCTCATCGAGATGGCGGTCGCAGGGTGCGACCGGGGAAAGGGAACGACCCGCATCGCTGCGGACCGCGCATGCACCGCCGACGGTCAGTTCGGTGGGTTTCGGCGCATGCTACCCGGATCGTGTGAACCGGGAAGATCGGGCTCACGGCATGCTGGTCACCGTGGGCGAGGTGGTGTCCGGGGACGGGATCTCCGGGGCGTCCTTGATGGCCGCTACAGCGTCGGTGTCGCTCCGGGTCGCCTCCCCCGCGAGCCGGGCCTCGACGAAGGCGCGGTAGGCGGCGACCTCCGAGGCGACGGTCTCTGCATCCCAGTCGAGCTCGGGGGCCATGATGCGGGCGATCTCCTCCGCGGCGTCAGCCCCGCGGTCGCGGACCTCGTACTCCAGCCGGGTGCGGCGCAGCAGGACATCGGCGATGTGCCGCGCACCCTCGGACTGCACCGCGTACAGGATCTCCGCGCGCAGGTAGCGGGGGGCGTACTCGAGCGGCTGCGCGAGTGACGAGTCCTCGTCGATCAGCGCCAGGACGTCGGTCAGCAGCGATCCGTAGCGGCGCAGCAGGCGCTCCATCCGCACCTCGTCGAAGCCGTAGCGGCGGGCGATGCTCTTGCGGTCGCGCACCAGTTCCTCGTACCCCTGGGCGCCGATGATGGGGATGCTGCGGGTCAGCGACGGGCGACCGACGAACCGGTCCTTGATGGCGAAGTCGACGACGTCCTCGGCCATCACCCGGTAGGTGGTGTACTTCCCGCCCGCGATAGCGGTCAGGCCCGGCTCGACCTGCATCACCGTGTGCTCGCGGGAGACCTTGGTGGAGGACCCGTCGCCTTTGTCGACCGGCTGCAGCAGAGGCCGCAGCCCGGTGTACACACCGATCACGTCGTCCTGGGTGAGGTCGGAGGCGAGCACCTCGTTGGCGTGCTCCAGCACGTACTCGATGTCGTCCTTCGTGGCGGCGGGGTGGCCGATGTCCTCCTTCCAGGCGGTGTCGGTGGTGCCGATGATCCAGTACTCGTCCCACGGGATGATGAACAGCACCGACTTCTCGGTCTTGGTGATGATCCCGGTGTCCGGGGCGGCGGGAATGCGGTCGCGCGTCACGGTGATGTGGATGCCCTTGGAGGCCAGCACCTCCAGGCCCGTCTCCGCCCCGGCGAGTTCCTGCTGGTCCTGGGTCCACACGCCCGCGGCGAGGATGACCTCGTGGGCGTGGACGTCGATCTCCTCCCCGGTCTCGACATCCTTGATGCGGGCCCCGATCACGCGGCCGGACTCGTCGTGCAGGTAGTCGGTGACAGGCGTGTACGTGGTGGCTGCGGCGCCGTACTGGACAGCGGAGCGCACGAGCATCAGCACGAAGCGGGCGTCATCGACCTGGGCGTCGTAGTACTTCAGGGCCCCGACGATCTTCTCCCCGTCGAGCGCCGGGAACTCCTTCATCATCGCCTTGTGCCGGAGATGGCGGTGCATGGGGACGGCACGCTTGCGGGCGGTCATCTGCATCGCGTCGTACAGCATCACGCCGGACCCGATGAAGGCGCGATCCAGGACCCGGCGGAAGAAGGGGAAGACGAAGCTGATGGGCTTGACCAGGTGCGGCGCGGTGTGACGGATCATCAGATCCCGCTCGCGCAGTGCCTCGGCGACCAGCGCGAAGTCGAGCATCTCGAGGTATCGCAGGCCGCCGTGCATCAGCTTGGAGGAGCGCGACGAGGTGCCATCGGCCCAGTCGGTCGCCTCCACCAGACCCACGGACAGGCCCCGCGTCGCGGCATCGAAGGCGGTGCCCGCGCCGTTCACCCCACCGCCGACGACGAGGACGTCCAGCGGGTTCTCTCGCGTCGCCCCCCGGAGCCGCTCCAGATGCGCCGCGTGGCTCTCAGGGCTGAGTGTCGAGTTGCGCTGCATCTGCACGGAGGCTCCTTCGCATCGGCGTCCCGGGGTGGACGCACCCAGTCTCGTCCGTTCGTGCACGACCTCGCAACCATCCTGCACGAACGTGCAACACTGGGAGGATGGCTGGTGGAGGGCGTCAGGATGCGGTGCTGGACGCTGCACGGATGTATTACGCGCAGGGACGGACCATGGAGGCGATCGCGGGCGCGCTCGGCACCTCCCGTTCCACCGTGTCGCGGATGCTGCGGGAGGCGCGGGCCACCGGGATCGTCGAGATCACCCTGCGCAGCCCCGGCACCCCGCGCCGGGAGGAGATCGGCGAGCGCATCGCCGACCGGTACGGGGTCCGGGTGGAGGTCGCGCCCCGCGGTCCCGGGGAGAGCGAGACACAGCGCCTGCGCTCGGTCGCCGACCGGGCTGCACGACGGATCGACGAGATCCTGCAGCCGGACATGACGATCGGCATCGCGTGGGGGACGACGACATCCGCGATCGTCGATCACCTGCGCCCGCGCGGCCTCAGCGGCCTGCAGATGGTGCAGCTGAACGGGTCGATCAACACCGAGGGCGCGGGCCTGGAGTACGTGTCCATGGTTCTGGACCGGGCGTCCTCAGTGTGGGGTGCGCGCGTTCACCACTTCCCGGTCCCGGCGTTCTTCGACTTCCCGGAGACGAAAGCAGCCCTGTGGCGGGAGCGCTCGGTGCAGCACGTGCTGCGGATGCAGGAACGCTGCCGCCTGGCGGTGTTCAGCGTCGGCGCATTCGATGCGGAAGTGCCCAGCCACGTCCACGCCTCGGGGTACCTCGCGGCGGAGGACCTCGCGGCGCTGCGGGCCGACGGGGCGGTTGCGGACGTGTGCACCGTGTTCCTGCGGGCGGACGGCACCTGGGACGGGGTGCGGATGAACGCCCGCTGCTCCGGACCGGATCCTGCCCGTTTGGCGCGGATACCCCGCCGGCTGCTGGTCGCCGCCGGTCAGAGAAAAGCTGTGCCACTGCGGGCGGCGCTCCTCGCGGGCACCGCAACGGACGTGGTGGTCGACGAGACGACGGGGGCGGCGCTGCTGGCGCTGGACGACGCGGCCTGAGGAGCCGGGAGAAGGCCCGTCATCAGCAGCATCCCCC
>JAUNUA010000211.1 GCA_030538435.1 Brachybacterium sp. | reverse complement strand
CGGGCATCCGCGCCTCCGGGCACCCGCGCGCCCAGGCACTGAGGGACTCACGCACTCGCGCACTCACGCACCGTCACGAAGGGCTCGAGGACCTCGCCAGGTCTCGACACACCCCCAAGTGGTATATACCATTAGAGGTGCGCCCTTCCGCACGTCGATCCGGTCCCGCAGGAGGCGCTCCCCCATCCCCCGCACCGTTCACAGGAGAACGAGATGACCTTCCTCGAAGACCTCGTCCAACTCGTCACGGACAACCTGTTCGGACAGGTCGCCCTACTCATCGGGCTGATCGCCCTGGTGGGCTTGACGCTCCAGCGCAAACCGTTCGAGGAGATCGTCGCCGGGACGCTGCGCGCGACCATCGGCGTGGTCGTCCTGACCATCGGCATCGACATCTTCGTGGGCGGGCTCGTCAGCTTCCAGACCATCGTCTCCAGCGCTCTGGGGCTCGACCCACCCACTGCGGAATCCACCCTCACCGACTTCTCCGCCGGCACCGGATCCGCCTTCCCCCTGATCATCGCGGGCGGCTTCATCGTCCACCTGCTGCTGGTCCGGTTCTTCCGTGCCGCACGGTACGTCTACCTGACCGGCCACCTCATGTACTGGATGAGCCTGGTGCTCGCCGCCAGCCTCGTCGAGGCGTACGGCGCCGTCGACCAGTGGGCGATCGCGCTGGTCGGCTCGGTGATCATCGGGTGCTACTGGGTGCTGCAGCCCCTGTGGACGGGCCGGCTCATGCAGCGGGTGATGGGCGGGGACCAGGTCGGTCTCGCGCACACCACCTCGACGGTCGCCCTCGCCGCCGGATACGGAGCCCAGGCACTCCGCCTCGGCGATGCCTCCCGCCACGATGCGGAGAAGCTGCGTCTGCCTAAGGCCCTGTCGTTCTTCAAGGACATCAACGTCTCCACCGCGACGATCATCGGCGTGATCATGCTGGTGGCCGTGCTGTTCGCCGACGCCGAGGTGGTCCAGGAGCAGATCGGTGACGATGGCCTGGTGCCGTGGGTGTGGGCCCTGCTGCAGGCGCTGCGCTTCGCGGCCGGCATCGCGATCCTCCTGTTCGGTGTGCGAATGTTCCTCGCCGAGATCGTGCCGGCCTTCAAGGGGCTGTCGGAGAAGGTCCTGCCGGGCGCGCGCCCTGCCCTGGATCTCCCGGTCACGTTCACCAAGGCGCCGACCGCGGTGATGCTCGGCTTCATCGCCTCCACCATCGTGTTCATGCTGCTCATGGGAGTGTTCGCGCTCACCGGCTGGTTCGTTCTGGTCCCGCCGATGATCATGCTGTTCTTCGGCGGCGGAGCCGGCGGTGTCTTCGGCAACGCGGTCGCCGGGTGGCGCGGCGCCCTGTTCGGGGGAGCCGTCAACGGGATCATCCTCGCGTTCGGTCAGTGGATCGGCTGGGGTCTGTACGCGGGCACCGCGCCCGAGATCGCCACCTTGGCGGATGCCGACTGGTTCGCCGTCGGGTGGGTGGTCCTCGCCGCGGGCAGCCTCCTGGCGCCGCTCGGTGCCTGGTCGATGTGGGTGATCGCGGGTCTCGTCCTCGTCATCACCGTCATCGTGCTGCTTCTGCTCGGTCGGAACCTCCCGGCAGCGCACGAGCAGGACATCGAAGTGGACACCGCTGCCCTGGTCGCCGGTCCCGGCGAGGAGGCCCACTCCGGCTCGAGCGAACGGTCCGGCGCAGCGGGCGGAGCCACCGGGGCTGCTGCGGCCGGCGGCGCCTCCGGGGCTGCCGCAGGCACGACAGCGGCGACCACCGAGCGCGGATCATCGACCGCCGGGGACCGCCCCTCTCCCCTGACCGTCCTCGCGGTCTGCGGTGCGGGCATGGGCTCGAGCCTGATCCTGCGCACCACGGTGGAGAAGGTCCTGCGGGAGATGGACGTCGAGGCGAAGATCAGCCACACCGACGTCGGGTCCGCCCGCGGGGAGACCCCGGACCTGGTGGTCGCCCAGGCCTCGTACCTCGACGAGCTCGGCCGGATGGCCCCGGTGATGGTGGCCGTGGACGACTTCGTGAACACCGACCACGTCCGCGAGCGCGTCGCGGACGGGCTGCGCGAGAAGGGATGGATGTGATCGCCATGCAGGATGTCGCCGAGTACATCGGAACCGTGTGCGCCAGCAACGAGGAGGGCATCGACCGGGCCGCCCGGGCGATCATCGACACCTCAGCGGCAGGAGGCCTGGTGCGACCGGCCGGCGCCGGTCACTCGCTGGCCGCGGTGCTGGAGACCTTCTTCCGTGCCGGAGGGCTCGCCTTCGTGCGGCCGCTGTGGCACGAGCGGGTCCTGCCCCTGCACGGCTCGCGCGCCTCCACCGATGCCGAGCGGGAGGAGGGCCTCGGCCGCGGTGTCGCGGAGGCTGCGGGCATCACCGCTGAGGACACCCTGGTGGTGTTCTCCAATTCCGGCATCAACCCCTACCCGATCGAGATCGCCCGCGTGGGGAAGGACGCCGGCGCGCAGGTGATCGCGATGACTTCGCTCGCGGCCAGCCGCGGGGCGCCGCTGCGCGCCGGGGCACGCCTGTTCGAGCTGGCGGACATCGTCCTGGACACCCGGGTCCCCCCGGGGGACGCGACGTGGCCTCCCGACGAGCCGCGCACGGCGGCGGTCTCGAGCCTCGCCACGACTGCCCTGTGGACGGCGATCCTGCGCAGGATCGACGATGAGGCGCCGGAGACCCCGCGGTGGCGCAGCGCGAACGTCGAGGGGACCGATGCGTTCAATGCCGCGCTTGTAGAGCGCTTCGCGCCGCGGATCCCGGAGCTCTGACCGGGGCGAGGGCTGCCGACAGCTCGTAGCGGTCCCCCGGGTAGGTGGAGACGGTGCGCTCGACGACGCGCTCGCGGACGGCAGAGGTGCGCACCAGCTCCAGCACGGCGCCGCCTTCCTCCATCTCCAGCAGCTCGGCGTCCTCCCGACCGACGATGCCCGCGCGGATCACCTGGTGGCCGGAGTCGATGTGGATGTCGTAGTCGCGGGTGAGGACCTCGTACAGGGAGGCGTGCGTGAAGTCGTAGGCCGCGAGGCCGGGCACCGCCTCCGCCCGCAGGCTGGTGCGTTCGATCGCGAAGGGATGACCGTCGGCCAGCCGCACGCGATCCAGGCGGATCACGGGCTCGGTGGGGTCGATGCCGAAGGCCTCGGCGTTGCGGGTCCCGGCCGGTTCGGTGTGGATGTCGAGGACCAGGGAACTGGGGACGAGGCCGCGGGTGCGCATGTCCTCGGAGAAGCCGGTGAGGTGCAGCGGCAGGCTGATGGCCGGTCGGGTCACGTA
This sequence comes from Brachybacterium sp., assembly GCA_030538435.1. Taxonomy (GTDB): domain Bacteria; phylum Actinomycetota; class Actinomycetes; order Actinomycetales; family Dermabacteraceae; genus Brachybacterium. Next base: position 1,007 of record JAUNUA010000211.1, on the reverse strand, counting down.
GGTCCCGCGGCCGACCTCCCGTGCGAGAAGCCCCTCGCGCACGAGCTCGTCGATGGCCTTGCGGGCGGTCATCCGCGAGACGCCGCTCTGCTCGGCGAGCTGGCGTTCGCTGGGGACCGCATCACCGGTCTCCGCGTCTCCGATCAGCGTGCGCAGCTCCTCGACAAGAGCGCGGTACTTCGGTGAGGAGGGCACGGTCTGATCTTGCCATGGGCGTCTGGCACGCGGTCGTGCTGGGAGCCGTTGCACCCTCACGCGGCCTCGAGTGTGAAGCGGGTTCGCGCACCCGGGGGGAGCTGCGCGGCCAGGGGAATGTCATCGATGTGCAGGACCGCGATCACGGGGTAGCCGCCGGTCGTGGGGTGGTCGGCGAGGAACAGCACGGGCTCCCCGGAGGTTGGGACCTGGAGGGCGCCGGAGACGACGCCCTCACTCGGGAGTTCGTCGGTCCGGGAGCGGGTCAGGACCGTCCCACCCTCCAGCGGGGTGAGACGGAGCCCGATGCGGTCGGACTGCTCGGTGACCTGCCATTCCTGACCGGTGAGCAGGTCGAGCGCGGTCTGCTCGAACCAGTCCTCGCGGGGGCCGGGCAGCACGCGCAGCACCGTGGTCTCCCCGGCCCCGGGGCATGTCCGAGCGCTGGGTGAGGCGTGCATGGCGACCGCTCCGGCGCGGTCGGGATCGGCGACGGGAAGTTCCGTCCCACCGGTGAGCGGCGGGGGTCCGAGGCCCGAGAGCGTGTCGGTCGAGCAGCTGCCGAGGACCGGTGCGACATCGAACCCGCCCCGGACGGCGAGATACGTGCGGACCCCCCGGTCAGGTATCCCGAGGTGCAGCACCTCCCCGTCGTGGAGCGCGATGGGGCGGCCCATTGCCACCGGCTGGGCCTGGAGGTCCGAGCCCCCCTCGTGCTCCGAGGGGTCCTCGTCGTCGTCGCGCAGAATCCGGGCCTCGAGCGGCGCCCCGGTCAGGGCGAGGACGAGGTCGCCGCGCGCGCGGGCGCGCAG
>JAUNUA010000210.1:2000-4313 GCA_030538435.1 Brachybacterium sp. | reverse complement strand
AACCCGTACCGGGTGGCGTGACGGATCACGTCGTGGTTGGACAGCACCCAGGTCGTGGGGGCGTCCACCGCGTCGGCGAGCTCGAGCGGCCGCTCGATCGCCTCGCGCATCGTCTCCACGCCCCACCGTGCCTGCAGGAACCCGAAGTTGAAGGACTGGTGGGCCTTGTCCGGCGCGATGTACAGCGGCAGGCGCTGCTCGGGGATCCACGCCTCCAGCACCATCATCCGGTCCCCGTCGTACTCCTCGAGGATCGGCCGCCAGTCCTGGTAGATCTCCAGCACCCCGTCGTTGTCGAAGTAGATCGGTGTCCCGCCCTCCGGGATGTCGATCAGGCCCTGGGCGTTGATCTCCGCATCCGGCAGACCGGCGGGCTTGACCATGCCGTGGGCGACGTCCACACGGAACCCGTCCACCCCGCGGTCCAGCCAGAACCGCAGAATGCCGTGGAACATCTCGTGCACGGCCGGGTTCTCCCAGTTCCAGTCGGGTTGGGTGTCATCGAAGATGTGCAGGTACCACTGCCCGGGGCTGCCGTCGGCCTCGGTGACGCGGGTCCAGGCGTCCCCGTGGAAGATTGACGTCCAGTTGTTGGGCGGCAGTTCGCCGTGCTCACCGGCGCCGTCGCGGAAGACGTACATGTCGCGCTCCGGGGAGCCCGGGCCGGCGGCCAGCGCGTGCTGGAACAGCACGTGCTCGCTGGAGGAGTGGTTGGGGACGATGTCGGCGATCACCTTCAGCCCCAGCTCGTGCGCGCGGGAGATCAGGGCGTCGGCGTCGGCGAGGGTGCCGAAGCGCGGGTCCACGTCGGTGTAGTCGGCGACGTCGTACCCGGCGTCGTTCTGCGGGGACGTGTAGAACGGAGAGAGCCACACCGCGTCCGCGCCGAGGTCCCGGATGTGCTCCAGCCGGGCGGTGATGCCCGGCAGGTCGCCCATGCCGTCCCCATCGGAGTCGGCGAAGGACCGGGGGTACACCTGGTAGACGACGGCGTCGCGCCACCACTGCTGGGACATGGAATCTCTCCTGGGATGTCGTGTCAGGTCGGGACGGGAGGTGCGCTCAGCGCGCGCAGCGCAGGACGCTCGCGCCGGGGCCATCGGCCTCCAGCAGAACCGTCCGCTGCTCAGTGCGTGCGTGTGCGGCGCCGAGCGTGAGGAGGGCCTCGGCTTCGGACGCACCGGGGAGCGCGCTGAGGGCGAGGGGAATCGGAGGGTGCGCCGCGCGCGCCAGGTGGACCACCGTATCGGCCTCGGGGTGCGTCCTCGCGTACACCAGGGCGTCCTGTGAACAGTGCAACCATCGGATGCCGCCGCGGCGCAGCGATGTCTCGGCGCGGCGCAGCCCCAGCAGCGCGCGCGCCGCGCGCAGCACGTCGGCGTCGATGCGGTCACCGTCCTCGGCGGCGATGTCGTCCCACGGCATGGGGGTGCGGGAGTGCTCCCCGGTCAGGCCTTCTTCGCCGAGCTCGTCCCCGGCGAACAGCGTGGGGACACCGGGGAGGGTGGCGAGCGCGGCGAGAGCGACGATCTGGCGCCCCTGACTGCCGACGACGGTGCGGGTGCGGGGAGTGTCATGGCTGGCGAGCTGGTTCTGCGAATGCAGACGCGAGGGCCACGGCATCTGCGCGTTGTAGTCACGCAGGGTCCGGGTGATGACATCGCCGGGCAGGCGGGGGAGGGTCATCGGCAGGCCCAGCCAGTTCAGGGTGCTGTCCTCCGCGGCGAGCCACGCCCACAGCGGACGGGTGAAACCGGTGTAGTTCATGGTGCCGTGCCAGCCGTCCCCGGCGAGGTCGCCGGTCGCGTCGTGGCCGTGCTCGGCGAGCAGCCAGGTGTCGCGGCCGGTGTCCTGTGCGACCTCGCGCATGGTGGAGCGGATCTCGCGGGCAACCTCCCCGGCAAGGTCGACGCCGTCGTGGCGGCCGGTCATGTTCGCCACGTCGATCCGCCAGCCGTCGGCCGCGACGGGCTCGCCAAGCCAGCGGCCGACGACGCTACGGCGACCGCGGGTGAGCCGCTCGTGCAGGACGGCGCTGCGATGGTCGAGCTTCGGCAGGCTCGGTACGTCCAGCCAGCAGCGATACGTCCCCGGGTGGTCGGTGAACAGGTAGAAGCCGGCCTCCACGACGTCGGGATCGGCAGTGGCACGGCCGAACCACTCGTGGGTGTCCCCGGTGTGGTTCGTCGTCAGGTCCAGCAGCAGGCGCATGCCGCGGGCGTGGAGGGCCGCGGACAGGCGGACCAGGGCCTCCTCGCCACCCAGCAGCGGATCGACCGTCTCGAAGGTGGAGGCGTCGTAACGGTGGACGGA
>JAUNUA010000210.1:0-1900 GCA_030538435.1 Brachybacterium sp. | reverse complement strand
TACCGCTGCAGGAACTGGTAGAGCAGGATGACCGGGATCATGATCATCACCGAGCCCGCGGCGAACACACCCAGGTTGTTCGAACGGTCTCCGGACAGCAGCCCGTACAGGCCCACGGCCAGGGTCTTGTTCGCATCGGCCGTCAGGAAGATCGAGCCGAGCAGGAATTCGCTGAGAACCCCGACGAGCGCCAGCAGCAGGGTGGTCGCGAGGATCGGGGTCAGCGCCGGCAGCAGGATGCGGGAGAAGACCTGCCAGTGGGTGCAGCCGTCGATGATCGCGGCCTCGTCGAGCTCCTTGGGGATGGTGTCGAAGAAGCCCTTGATGAGCCACACCTGGCCGAGCGAGCCGCCCAGCAGCACCACGGTGTACCCGGGGATCGAGTTGAGACCCAGGAACGGGATGATCTGCCCGAGGTCCGAGATCATCGTGTACACGGCGATCATGGCGAGGATCGCGGGGAACATCATGACCAGCAGCAGGGAGAGCAGGCCGATGCGGCGACCGGCGAAGCGGAAACGGCTGAAGGCGTACGCGGCGAGGGTGGACAGGAACACCTGGATCACCGCGACCACCGTGCACACGATGATGGTGTTGCGGTACCAGGTGAGGAACGGTCCGTGCTCCCCGGCGATCAGGGAGCGGTAGTGCTCGAGGCTGAACGTCGTGGGGATCAGGTCCGTCGAGGCGACGGTGCCCAGCGGATTGACGGACGCGGAGAGCACGTACAGGATCGGGAACACCGCGAAGGCGACGGCGGCGAGGCCCACCAGGTGGCGCCAGCCGACCTCGGCCATCCAGCGTCCGAACGGCATACGGTGCTTGCCGGTGGTCCTGTCGGCCTCCGGGGTGGGGGCGATGCCCGCGGCGGGGGTAGGACTGGCGTGCGTCATGTGGTCGACCTTCCCGCGCTCAGTTGACGTCTTCGAGGATGTTGGTGAAGCGGAACTGCAGGGCCGCAAGGATGCCGGTCAGGGCGAACAAGGCGACCGAGACCGCGGAGGCGAAGCCGAAGTCCGCGCCGGACCCGCCGAAGGCGATGCGGTAGATCATGGAGATCAGGATGTCCGTGCTCCCGCGCGTGTACTGGTCCGCCAGGAACGGCCCGCCTTCGGTGAGCAGTTGGATGGCGTTGAAGTTGTTGAAGTTGAACGCGAAGGAGGCGACCAGCAGCGGCGCGACGGCCACCAGCAGCAGGGGCATCACCACCCGCATCGTGGCCTGGAAGCGGCTCGCTCCGTCGATCCGGGCGGCTTCCAGCACGTCGTGGGGGATGGCCTGCAGGGCGCCGGTGGAGATGATGAACATGTAGGGGAAGCCCATCCACAGGTTCGTCAGCAGCACCGCGACCTTCGCCCAGGTGGGATCACCCAGCCAGTTGATCGACAGGTTCAGTGTCTCGTTGATGAGGCCGAAGTCGCGGTTGTAGAAGTTCGACCAGATCAGCAGCGCGATGAACCCGGGGACCGCGTAGGGCATCAGCAGCACGGAGCGGTAGATGCGACGCCCGCGCAGCCGTTCGTCGTTCAGGACGAGCGCGAGGGCGAAGCCCACCACGAAGGTGAGGAACACCGAGCCGGCAGCGAACACTAGGGTCCAGCCGAAGGCGCGGAGGAACTGCTGGGCGATGTTGGCGTTGGTGAACAGCCGCTCGTAGTTGGCAAGTCCCACGCCCTGCAGCCAGGACTGCGGCAGTCGCTGCCCGTCCTCGCTGACGAAGTAGTCGGAGTTCCCGACCGTCTGCACGGAGTAGACGTCCCCGGTCTGGGTGTTGGTGATGGTGTCGCTGTCCTCGTCATACCGCATGGCGGTGGTGCCGACGAAGGCTTCGTTCACTCCCAGCACCCGCACCGCCGTGGTCTCGTCCACCGGCACCGCCAGCTGCTGCAGCTCGCCGTAC
>JAUNUA010000209.1 GCA_030538435.1 Brachybacterium sp. | reverse complement strand
ACAGGGGATATTCGAGGAGCCCGCCCGTGTGGGACTCCTCGAGCAGGGACTCCGCGTTGCCGACAACCCCGGGGATGAGCCGCACCACCGCCTCGGTGATCGCGAGAACGGCGACTTCACCGCCGTTCAGGACATAGTCGCCGAGCGAGGCGAGCGCGACGTCGGCGCCTGTCTCCGTGAGGTACTGGTACACCCGCTCGTCGATGCCTTCGTACCGTCCGCAGGCGAAGACGATCCAGTCGTGCCCGGCCCATGCCTGCGCCGTCGCCTGGGTGAAGCGGTCCCCCGCGGGGTTCGGGAACACCATCAGCGGCCGGGCGTCCTCGCCGAGCGCGGTCCGCCCGGCTGTCGTGACGTGGGCGATCCCCTCTGCCCACGGCTCGGGTTTCATCACCATGCCCGCTCCCCCGCCGAGCGGGGTGTCATCCACGGTCCGATGGCGGTCGTGGGTGAAGCCGCGCAGGTTGTGGACGTGCAGGTCGAGCAGACCCTCACGGCGGGCCTTCCCGATCAGGGAGAGGTCCAGCGGGGCGAGGTACTCCGGGAAGATGGTGAGGACGTCGATGCGCATGGATCTCAGCGCTCCGCGGTCGCAGCGGCGTCGGGGTCCTCGTCGGCGTTGTCGTCGAGGTCCTCGAAGAGGCCGCCCGGCGGGTCGGCGAGGACGATGCCCGCCTCGGTGTCGACCTCCGGGACCAGCTCCTCGACGAAGGGCAGCATGACCCGTCGGCCGTCGGTGCCGCGGACGATCAGCAGGTCCTGTGCCGGGTAGTGCTCGAGGCCGGTGACGGTCCCGAGCTCGCGTCCGTCGACGTGTCGGACCGTGAGGCCCGTCAGTTCATCGGGGTACCAGGCGTCGGGATCGTCGTCGTCCTCGGGGTCGACCTGGGCCTCCAGCTCGATGCCGCGCAGGGATTCTGCGTCGGTGCGGCTCGTGACCTCGGCGAAGCGGACGTACCAGCGGTCCTTCTGGGTGCGGGCGCTCTCCACCGTGAGGGTCCTGTCCGCGCCGTCGTGGCGGACGGTGAAGGCCGCGCCGCGGGCGAAGCGGTCGGCGGGTCGGTCGGTGCGCAGGATCAGGGAGAGCTCACCGCGCAGGCCGTGGGCCTTGCCAATGGTGGCGACGACGACGTCGTGGATGCTCATGGGGGTCTCCTGCGGTGCTGAATGAGGTCGATGGTCAGGCATGCCGAAGGCGGCACCGGATCCCGGTGCCGCCTTCGATCTGCGGTGCTGGTGCGGGCATCTGCCTCAGCGACGGTCGACGTCGACGATGTCCACGCGCACATCATCGTCGGACAGGGCCGTGGTGACAGTGCGCAGGGCACGCGCTGTCCGACCGGACCGGCCGATCACGCGGCCCAGGTCCTCGGGGTTCACGCGAACCTCCAGCAGCGGGCCGCGGCGCGTCGACTTCTCCGCGACGCGGACGTCGTCGGGGTTGTCGACGATGCCGCGCACCAGGTGGTCGAGTGCTTCGGACCGAGTGCTCATCTCAGGCCTGGTCCTCGGTGGCCTCCGCGGCCTCCTCGGTGGTCTCACCCTCGGCGGGGGCCTCCTCCGAGCCGGGCTCGAGGTCCTGCGCATCGGAGTTCCCGGACTCTGCGGACTCCTCGGACTTCGCCTTCTTGGCGTCCTCGCGGGAAGTGGCGGCGGCCTTGTCGGCCTCTGCGATGAGGTCCTCCGCGGAGGTCTTCTCGCCCTTGGTCTTCAGGGAACCGGAGGCATCGCCCTCGCCGGTGAACTTCTGCCAGTCACCGGTGATCTTCAGGATCGCGGCAACCTGCTCGGTGGGCTGGGCGCCGACACCGAGCCAGTACTGTGCGCGCTCGGACTTCACCTCGATGAACGAGGGCTCCTCGGTGGGGTGGTACTTGCCGATCTCCTCGATCACGGCGCCGTCGCGCTTGGTGCGCGAGTCGGCCACGACGATGCGGTAGTACGGTGCACGGATCTTGCCCATGCGCTTCAGACGGATCTTGACGGCCACGAGTGTGGACACTCCTTCAACGATGTTCGGGTGAGTCCCGTCGCTGCCTGTGGGGTGATGCGGGCGCGAGCGGTGCTCGGGGTGTCGTGCCCGGGCGGGTAGAGGGCCGGCCTGGGCGCATACAGGGATCGAGTATGCCAGCACCAACCGCCGTGAATCCACCGCGGGTCCTGTGCAGCGGGGCACAGCTCGAGTGGTGCGCCTTCCAGGTGTGTGCGGAGGCAGCAGCGGTCATAGCGTAATGCGCCGCGGATGACGCGGTCTATTTCGCCGAAGAGCTCCGGGCCTTACGGTCAACCGTCGACGAGGCCTGCGAGGTCGTCGAGGAACTCGTCGACCTCGGCCATGTCATAGCCCCCGGAGAACCGCGTGGATGTAAAGCGCACCTCGCGCAACCGCTGCCCATAGTCCATGTCGCTCATGCCATCACCACACCGCCGAGGACCACGGCTTCCAGGGTGCGCAGCGCGCGGTGATCGGTCCGCGGGTCCTCGCGGACAACGAGCAGGTCTGCAGGGGCGCCGTCCTCGAGTGCAGGCACCCCGAGAAAGGCTCGGGGTCCCCATGCCGCGGCCTGGAGAATGTCGGTGGGACTGAGACCGGCGCGCGCGAGTTCGTCGAGTTCGTCGTGAATGATGCCGTGACCGAGCACGCCCCCGGAGTCCGTCCCGACCAGGAGGGGGACGCCGGCGTCGTGGGCGTCGCGGGTGCGGTCGTAGCGGGCGGCGCGCAGGCGCCGCATGTGGTCGGCGTAAGTGGGGAACTTCTTCTCCCCCTGTGCCGCGTACTGCTCGAACTCCCCGACGTTGACGAGAGTGGTGACGACGGGGGTCCCGGCCGTGGCGGCGCGCTCAATGGTCTCCACGGTCAGACCCGTCGCGTGCTCCAGGCAGTCGAACCCGGCATCGAGCACGAGCGGCAGGGTGTCACCTGCGAACGTGTGGACGGTGATGCGTGCACCTGCCGTGTGGGCAGCCTCCGCGGCGGCGTGAAAGGTCGCGGCATCCCAGGTGGGGGTGAGATCCCCGGCGTCGCGATCGATCCAGTCACCGACAAGTTTCACCCAGCCGTCGCCGCGTCCGGCCTCGCGGGTGACCGCTGCGGGCAGGTCTTCCGGCTCGACCTCGTCGGCGTACCCGATCAGGTAGCGGCGGGTGCGGGCGAGGTGACGGCCACAGCGGATGATGCGCGGGAGGTCCGTCTGCTGCTGCAGGGGGGAGGTGTCGATGATCGAGCCAGCGTCGCGGATCAGCAGCACCCCGGTATCGCGGTCGGTGAGCGCCTGCTGGCGGGCCTCGGCCAGGGTGGTGCCGGCGCCGTCATCCCCGATGCCGATGTGACAGTGCAGATCCGCGAGACCCGGCACCACGTAGCCGTGGAGAGTGCGAACCTCGGCGCCGCGGGGGAGGTCGGGGCGGGTGTGGTGGATCCGACCCTCCACCACCCAGGCCTCACGCAGCTCCTGCTCGGGGCTCAGGAGGACCGGGCCGGTGAGGTGGAGGACAGGAGCGTCAGCGGTCATGGGCCGATCCTCCCACGCCACGGTCCGATGGCCACCCCGTGCGCGAGTGACCGGATTCCGCGCCGCCCCAGTCGCGAGTGACCGGATCCCCCCACCCCCTCCGCGAGTGCCCATATTCCCCGCGACCCCCGCGAGTGACCCGAGTCCCCGATAACCCCGGGCGAGTGGCCGGATCCCGTGCAGATTTTGCGCGAGATCTGGTCAGTCGCGGCGGTGCGCTGGGCGGAGGGTGACGAGCCGGCGACGTCGGGCCCTTCCTCCCCACGTCGCACATGTCCCCAGATGCTCGAGGCAGAGGTCCTGACCGCTCCCTCATCCTTAGGGTCGCTCCATGGCTCCCGTGTCAACCCTTCTCCCCCACCGGGTGTACTCACGGCAGGCACTCCTCGCCCTGGGGATCGCCGAACGGCGCTTCTCCGACGGATCACTGATCCGCGTCCTCCCCGGCTGCTACACACGAGCCGACTGCCCCGCCCCTCTCCAGGAAATCGCTCGCGCCCTCCAGCGCGCCATTGCGCCACAGACGGTCATCTCCCACCTGACCGCTGCGACCCTGTTCGGTCTGCCCCTGCCCGCACAGGTCGAGACCCGCGCACGGGAGGGCCCGCTGCACGGCAGAGTGCCGCCCGGGACGGATCGCCGCCGGAGTGCTCAGCTCGACCTCCACCGCATGAAACCCGGGCCCACGGTCCTGCATGGCGGGCTCAGCCTGTCCCATCCCGTCGAGGTCTGCCGGGAGATCTCCTCGCTCCTCGATGACACGGACCTGGTGGTCTGCCTCGATGCCCTTGCAGGGCGATGGGG
>JAUNUA010000208.1 GCA_030538435.1 Brachybacterium sp. | reverse complement strand
GAATCGAACCCGCGTCCGATAGTGCGAAGCCAGGGCTTCTCCGGGCGCAGTCCGTGACAATCGTGTTCTCAGTCCCGACGCTCGCACGGACATGTCGTCGACGGACTCAGTCACTCTGAGGTGTTCATCCGACCCCGATGACGAGGGCCGGCAGCAGTGGCTCCTTAGATGATGGAACGATCCGCGTCAGGAGCATACGCGGGGTTCCAGACTGCTCAGGCTGAATCAGGCAGCGAGAGCGAAGTCAGTGCGCTTGGGTTCGGCACTTATTGGTTTCCAGAGGACATTAACGAGATGACTCTGGATTCTCGGCCCGCTTCCCCTCGCTGGACAACTACCGTCGAAACCGATCGGCCCCTCAGCGTGGAAGACGTGGCGCTTCGCGACGAGCCGCTGGGCGGCCCGCCATTGCACTCGATATCCACTTGTCAATCCGGGGTCTCCCCCGTCCACGGTCAGACCAGTCTACCTGCCACTCCCCCGTGGGCTCAAAGGGTTTGCCGGTAGCTCACAGTGAACACCATGCACACTGGCGGGACGGGCGCTGCGGGTCCACGATGAACCGATGAGCAGCTACCGTGCCGACGGCTTCGACGTCACGATTGATCCGGACACCCTCCGCGACCACGTGGATGACCCGGACGCGCTACTCGCCTGGTGCCGTGAGCATCCCGCCGAGGCCCGCACAGTTGCCTACCTGCGGATCCTCGGTCACCTCCACGAGGCGGAGAATCTCGGACGGGAGATGCTCTCCGAGCACCCCCTGCACCCCCTCGCGCTCGCCGCTCGCCGCACCCGTCTGGCCCATGTGCTGCAGTGGCAGGGCCGGTTCGAGGAGGCCGAGGCTGAGTTCGCCCGAGCTGCGGAGGAAACCGGCCTGCATGACGACCCCACCTCGAGGAGCTCGCTGCTGACCCTGGCCTCCGTCCTCCAGCATCGTGCGAAGTCCCGCTTCGAGCAGTCGCAGGCATCGGCTCGAGAGAATCGAAGCATCGCGGCGGGTCGTCAGCGGGAGGCGGGGCTTGAGGACGCGCGCCGGGCGCTCGCCATTCGACGCGGGCTCGGCGCGGACGATGCGGTCACGGCGTCCAGTGACGAGACAGTCCGCCGCCTGCAGAGGCCAGACTGACTGCGGGACCGACAGATCCGATGGGTTCTCCCGGGGATCGTTCCGCAGGTGCTGACCCAGGGGGGTCTCGTCAGACCAGCTCTCGACGGCGCATGGCGCGTTGCGCCTCCCGCAGGTCCTGCTTCTCCCGGAGCGCGTGGCGCTTGTCCCATTCCTTCTTACCGCGCGCGAGAGCGATCTTCACCTTGGCGTGAGAGCCGAGGAAGTACATCTCCAGCGGCACGATCGTGTAGCCCTTCTCCCGGGAGGACCCGGAGAGCTTCGCGATCTCGGACTTGTGCATCAGCAGCTTCCGCTTGCGGCGGGCAGCGTGATTCGTCCAGGTGCCCTTGACGTACGGGGCGATGTGCACGGCATCCAGCCACACCTCGCCGTTCTCGATGTAGCAGTACCCATCCACGAGGGAGGCCCCCCTGTCGCGCAGGGACTTCACCTCGGTGCCGGTCAGGACGATGCCCGCCTCCCACGTGTCATCGACGTGGTAGTCGTGCAGAGCCTTCTTGTTCGAGGCGATGAGGCGCTTCTCGGGGCCGGAGTCCTGCTGCGGCTTCTTCTTGGCGCCCTTGGCCTTGGCGGACATCGCGGCTCCCTCCTCGTGCGTCGTGGTGCTCCCCGCCGTGGCGGAGCTCAGGTACGGCGTACCACTCTACGGCGCGACCCCTCAGCGGGGCACGCGATTTCTCCCACGGCCGGACGTGCGCCCCCCTGCTCGGTGCGCTGTCCGTTGTTCAGTCCTCGGACTTGGTCTGGTTGACGCGCCAGCGGATCCCGGCTTCGATCAGCGCGTCGATCTCACCGTCGAACACCGAGGACGGGTTGCCCTCCTGGTGCTCGGTGCGCAGGTCCTTGACCATCTGGTACGGGTTCAGCACGTAGGAACGCATCTGGTCGCCCCAGGACGCCTTCACGTCCCCGGCGAGCTCCTTGCGCTTGGCATCCTCCTCCTGCTTCTTCAGCAGCAGCAGACGAGACTGCAGAACACGCAGCGCTGCGGCGCGGTTCTGAATCTGCGACTTCTCGTCCTGCATGGAGACGACGACGCCGGTGGGAATGTGGGTCATGCGGACCGCGGAGTCCGTGGTGTTCACGCTCTGCCCGCCCGGACCGGAAGACCGGAACACGTCGATCTTCAGGTCATTCTCCGGGATCTCGATGTGATCGGTGCTCTCGATCAGCGGGATCACCTCGACCGCGGCGAAGGACGTCTGACGCCGACCCTGGTTGTCGAAAGGACTGATGCGCACCAGCCGATGCGTGCCGCCCTCGACAGACAGGGTGCCGAAGGCGTAGGGCGCGGAGACCTCGAAGGTGACGGACTTCAGGCCCGCCTCCTCCGCGTAGGAGGTGTCCATCACCTTGGTGGCGTAGTCGTGGCGCTCGGCCCAGCGCAGGTACATCCGCAGCAGCATTTCCGCGAAGTCCGCGGCATCCACGCCGCCGGCGCCGGCGCGGATGGTGACGACGGCGTTCCGCTCGTCGTACTCACCGGCCAGCAGCGTGCGGACCTCCAGCTCGTCGAGGGCCTTGCGGATGGAGGTGAACTCCTTGACGGCCTCGGTGCGGGAGTCGGCGTCGTCCTCTTCAGCGGCCAGCTCGACCAGGACCTCGAGGTCGTCTATCCGCCTCCCCAGTTCCGCGACACGCTTGCGCTCGGACTGCGCGTGGGACAGGGCCGACGAGACCTTCTGGGCGTTCTCGACGTCGTCCCAGAGGTCGGGCGCGGAGGCCTGCTGCTCGAGGTCGGCGATCTTCACATCGAGCGCGTCGATGTCGGTGACGTTCTCGATGGAGGTCAGGGTTGAGCGCAGCTGCGGGATCTCTTCGGAGAAATCGATGGAGGACACGAGAGCCGAGTCTACGCGAGGCGTTCAGGACGAGCGGGCGTGCCCGGTGGCGCTGAGCGGCACGGAGGTGCCGGTGAGGCCGGTGACCCAGCCGATGAGCGGCGGGTCCGTGCGCCCCGCAACGACCACGGTGACGGTGCCGTCCTCGCCGACGGCGAGGGAGTCGATCCGAAGGTCACTGAGGCGTTCTGACGGCTGCGGGTAGGTGCGCAGGTACGCGGTTGCGGCCCGGCGCGCCTCCGCCTCGTCGATCCGGACGGGCGCGTTGACGCCGGCCGGGGCGCCATCGGGCGTGTACAGCATGTCCTCATCGAGCTGCTGGCTCGCGGTGAGCGCAGCACCGTCGGCCATGGACTGCACCGCGTTCCGATCCAGGTGCACACCGGTGATGGAGGTGCCGACGGCCACAACCATCAGTATCACCACCAGCAGTCCGGTGATGAGCAGGGTGATCGATCCGTGCTCGTCGAGCAGGCGCCTGCCCACGCCCTGTCGGGATCCGTCCGTCCGCAGATCCCGGGGCCGTCCGGCGCTCACGGCCCGTCCCCTACGGCGAGGGTGCTGTGCTGGTCCACCACGACCATGTGGTCCGAGCTGACGCGGACCGGGCCATCCTGACCGAGGATCGGGCCGAGGCCCGGGACGGGGACTGTGATGCTCACAGTCGCCGTGACCGTGCCGCCGGCGGTGGCGCACGGGTCCTCGCTGCAGGACACAGCCAGCCCCTCTCCGGCCGGCAGTCCGAAGTCCTCACGGACCGAACCGTTCATGGCCTCCGCGCGGTGCGCCGCGACCGCGGGGTCGCCCTCCGTGGCGTGGGTGCGCGCGGCGTCCCGCGCGATGATGTCAGCCGCAAAGACGGCGCTCTGGACCTGCGCGAGGGTGAGCACCAGATACAGGCACGGGATCAGCAGCAGGACCCCGAGCACCACGAACTCGACGAGAGCGCTGCCCTCGTCGCTCGGCAGGCGTGCTCGCCACCGGCGGATCCTCACCGGGATTCCTCGGCGATCGCGTGTCCCCGCACCTGCAGCGTGCCGTGGGGGCCGATCAGTCCGATGAGCGGCAGCGTCGCGGTCACCTCGACGGTGATGCGCCCGTCGGCGTCCTGGCGGGCGACGGCTCCCGCCTCGTACCCGCCGCCGAGTCGCTCGGCGATCAGCTGTTCGGCGCGGGCGGCGCCGTCGTCCGGGCCGTTGCCGAGGACGGACGCGGAGTGGGCACCCTGCACGGCGGCATCGGTGAGGGTATTGCGCGTGTGCAGCACCACGGCGGTCTGGATCACCAGCAGCGCGATCAGGACGACGAGGACTGCGACCAGGGGGAACTCGACGACGGCGGAGCCGTCATCGC
>JAUNUA010000207.1 GCA_030538435.1 Brachybacterium sp. | reverse complement strand
CCGCCGCGACGAGCAGACTCGATGAGGCTCTCCGAGCTGACCACGCTGCGCATCGGCGGCGAGGTCAAGAATCTCGTCCGCGCGGAGAACGAACAGCAGCTGATCGACGCCGTCCGCGAGGTCGACGCCGCCGGCACGGAACTGCTCGTCCTCGGCGGCGGCAGCAACCTCGTCGCCTCGGACCGCCCGTTCGCCGGCACTGTCGTCCACGTCATCGACCCCGGCACCGATGACGCGACCGCCCCCGCCCCCGACGAGGCGACCTGCGGCGGCGTCACCGTCGACCACTTCGCCGGGGTGCCCTGGGACCGCGCCGTCCGCGACGCCGTGGCGCGCGAGCTGATCGGCATCGAGGCGCTCTCCGGCATCCCCGGCAGCGTCGGCGCGACCCCCATCCAGAACGTCGGCGCCTACGGCCAGGAGGTCGCCCAGACCATCAGCCGGGTGCGCACCTGGGACCGCCACGACGGGGTCGTGCGCACCTTCGCCGCCGCCGACTGCCGCTTCGCCTACCGCGATTCCCTGTTCAAGCGCACCCCCTACGAGGGCCCCGTCCCCTCCGCGACCGGTCGCTACGTCGTGCTGTCGGTGACGTTCCAGCACCCCCAGGGCTCGCTGTCCGCCCCGATCCGCTACGCCGAGCTCGCCCGCCGCCTCGGCGTCGAGGTGGGGGAGCGAGCCCCCCTGCAGCAGGTGCGCGACACGGTGCTCGCGATCCGCGGCGGCAAGGGCATGGTCCTGGACGCTGAGGACCACGACACCTGGAGCGCCGGCTCCTTCTTCACCAACCCGCTGCTGAGCCCCGAGGACGCTGCCCGCCTGCCCGAGGACGCACCGCGCTTCCCCGCCGGAGACCTGGTCAAGACCAGCGCCGCATGGCTGATCTCCCAGGCCGGTTTCGACCGCGGTTTCGGGGTGGGCCCGCGCGCGGCCCTCTCCAGCAAGCATTCGCTGGCACTGACCAACCGCGGCGACGCCAGCAGCGAGGACATCGTCGCCCTGGCCGCAGCGGTCCGCGCCGGCGTGCAGGAGCGGTTCGGTGTGCACCTCGAGGTCGAACCGGTGCGGCTGGGCCTCGATCTCTGATCCCCGGATCCGTCGGCATCGGCCCCGGCGCGGCGCCTAGGATGGTCGGGCAGGCGTCGACGCCCGACGCCGCTCGCCGAGAGTCACCGTAGGAGACGCCGTGAACCTTCTGGAGCAGTCCATCGCCGACGTGGACCCCGACATCGCCCGGGTCCTCGACCGCGAGCTGGCCCGCCAGCAGGGCACCCTGGAGATGATCGCCAGCGAGAACTTCGTGCCGCGCGCCGTGCTGCAGGCGCAGGGTTCCGTGCTGACCAACAAGTACGCCGAGGGCTACCCCGGGAAGCGCTACTACGGAGGCTGCGAGGAGGTCGACGTCGCCGAGGAGATCGCGATCTCCCGCGCCAAGGACCTGTTCGGCGCCGACCACGCGAACGTCCAGCCCCACTCCGGCGCCACCGCGAACGCTGCTGTGATGCACGCCCTCGCCCGCCCCGGAGACACCCTGATGGGCCTGTCCCTCGCGCACGGCGGGCACCTCACCCACGGCATGAAGATCAACTTCTCCGGCCGCCTGTACGACATCGCCGCCTACGAGATCGACCCCGCCACCGGGCGCCTGGACATGGACCGGGTCCGCGAGCAGGCGATCGAGGCCCAGCCGAAGGTGATCGTCGCCGGCTGGTCCGCCTACCCCCGCCAGCTGGACTTCGCGGCCTTCCGCGCCATCGCCGATGAGGTGGGCGCGACCCTGTGGGTGGACATGGCGCACTTCGCGGGCCTCGTCGCCGCCGGCCTGCACCCGAGCCCCGTGCCCTACGCCGACGTCGTCTCCTCCACCATCCACAAGACCATCGGCGGGCCCCGCTCGGGGATCATCCTCAGCACCGAGGAGTGGGCGAAGAAGATCGACTCCGCCGTGTTCCCCGGCCAGCAGGGTGGCCCGCTGATGCACGTCATCGCCGCGAAGGCCACCGCGCTGAAGATCGCCGGCACCGAGGAGTTCCGCGACCGCCAGCAGCGCACCCTGGACGGTGCCCGGATCCTCGCCGACCGCCTCCAGCAGGACGACGCCGCACAGAGCGGGGTGAAGGTCCTCTCCGGCGGCACCGACGTGCACCTGGTGCTCGTGGACCTCGTCGACTCCCACCTGAACGGTCAGGAGGCGGAGGACACCCTGGACGAGGTCGGCATCACCGTCAACCGCAACGCCGTCCCCAACGATCCGCTGCCGCCGCGCGTCACCTCCGGCCTGCGGATCGGCACCCCGGCACTGGCCACCCGCGGTTTCGGCGAGGCCGAGTTCACCGAGATCGCCGACGTGATCGCTCTGGCCCTGCAGCCCGGCGCGGACCTGGAGGCGCTGCGCCGCCGGACCGCTGCGCTCGCTGAGGCGACCCCGCTGTACGCGGACCTGCGACAGTACTGACCCCCACCACTCGACGCACCCCCGCGACCCGGAGGAGATCCCGACATGACCGCGAAGATCCTGGACGGCAAGGCCACAGCGAAGGCCATCAAGGAGGAGCTCGCCCAGCGCGTGGCGGCCCTGGTGGAGGCGGGACACCCGCAGCCGGGCCTCGCGACGGTGCTGGTGGGCGATGACCCGGGCAGCGCCGCGTACGTGCGCGGCAAGCACCGCGACAGCGAGCAGATCGGCCTGAACTCCATCCAGAAGCACCTGGGGGCCGACGCCACCCAGGAGGAGGTCGAGGCCGTCATCGATGAGCTGAACGAGGACCCCGCCTGCACCGGGTACATCGTCCAGCTGCCCTTGCCGAAGCACATCGACACCGACGCGATCCTGGAGCGGATCGACCCGGCGAAGGACGCCGACGGGCTGCACCCGATGAACCTCGGCCGCCTGGTCCTGAACGCCAACAAGCCGATCCACACCCCGCTGCCGTGCACGCCGCGGGCTGTCATCGAGCTGCTGGATCGACACGGCATCGACCTCAAGGGCAAGGATGTGGTGGTGGTCGGCCGCGGCGTCACCGTCGGCCGCTCCATCGGGGCGCTGATGACCCGCCGGGCCGTGAACGCCACCGTCACCATCTGCCACACCGGCACCACGGACCTCGCCAAGCACCTGCGCGGCGCCGACGTGATCGTCGCGGCCGCGGGTGCTGCGGGCATCGTCACCCGCGAGGACGTGCAGGAGGGCGCCATCGTCCTGGATGTCGGTGTTTCCCGCCAGGAGGACCCGGACACGGGCAAGGCGAAGCTCGTGGGCGATGTCGCCGAGGACGTCGCCGAGGTCGCGTCGTGGATCTCCCCGAATCCGGGTGGGGTCGGCCCCATGACCCGCGCGCTGCTGGTCAACAACGTGGTCGAGGCCGCGGAGCGCGCCGCCGGCATCGACGTGGAGAGCTGAGCGCGTGACTTTCACCATTGCCACGGTCAACGTCAACGGGCTGCGGGCCGCAGCTCGCAAGGGCATGGCGGAGTGGCTCGCGCAGACCACCGCGGATGTCATCACGCTGCAGGAGGTGCGTGCCCCGAACGAGCTGGTCGCGGGCCTGCTGGGGGAGGACTGGTCGGTCGCCTCGGAGGCCTCCACCCTCAAGGGCCGCAACGGCGTCGCGATCGCCGTGCGCACCGGCCGCGAGGGCGTCGACCTCTCCACCGTCCGCTGCGGCCTGGAGGGCCTGGACGGTGATACCCACACGGGCCGCTGGATGGAGGCCGACGTGCACGGTCCCTTCGGGGACGACGGCCTGCTGACCGTGATCTCCTGCTACATGCACTCGGGGAACACCGAGAAGCCGCAGACCATGACCGATAAGTACGCCTTCCTCGACGTCATGGTGGAGCGCCTGGCGGCGCTGCGGGCCGACGGCCGGCACGTGGTGCTCACCGGCGACATCAACATCGCCCACCGTGAGGTCGACATCAAGAACTGGAAGGGCAACCTGAAGTCCGCGGGGTTCCTGCCCGAGGAGCGGGCGTACCTGGACCGGATGTTCGACGGGGACTGGGTGGACGTCCACCGCACCCTTGCCGGCGAGGGCCCCGGACCGTACACCTGGTGGTCGCAGCGCGGGAAGGCCTACGACAACGACTCCGGCTGGCGGATCGACTACCAGATCGCCGACCCGGCGCTCGCCGCGCGCGCGGCGTCCGCGCAGGTGGATCGCGCGCCCAGCTACGACACCCGCTGGTCCGACCACGCACCGCTGGTCATCACCTACGCCTGACCCACGAGTGCACACAGAATGCCCCGTCACCGGCAGCCCCTCTGCAGCCCGCGGGGCCCGTAGCGATGGTCGCTGCGTGGCTGCGGCTGCCCCGTAGCGATGGCTGCCCCGTA
>JAUNUA010000206.1 GCA_030538435.1 Brachybacterium sp. | reverse complement strand
GCCCCCGCCCCGGGAACAATCCCTTCGCGACCAGCCAGGGCATGCCCCGTCCCGGTCAGCGCAAGGGCGGCGGCCAGGGCGGCCCGCGCCCCGGCAACAACCCGTTCGCCCCCAACCAGGGCATGCCTCGACCCGGCCAGCGTCCCCCGCGGGACGGTCAGGGGCAGGCCGGTGGCCAGCGTGAGGGTCAGGGCTCCGCGCCCCGTCCCGGTGGTGCACCCCGCCCGAACCCGAATGTCATGCGCCAGCATGCCCAGGGCGGTCTGCAGGATGCCCGTCCCGGTGCCGGCGGTGGCCGCGGTGGTCGTCCCGGAGGCGGCCGCGGCGGCCCCGGTGGCGGTCCCGGCCGCGGTGGACCCGGTGGCGGCGGCTTCCCGGGCGGCGGTCGCGGTCGCGGTGGCCGCGGCGGCACCCAGGGCGCCTTCGGACGCGGCGGCAAGCCGGCCCGTTCCCGCAAGTCCAAGCGCGCGAAGCGCCAGGAGTTCGAGCAGATGCAGGCGCCCGCCCCGGGCGGAGTGAAGATCCCGCGGGGCGGCGGCCAGACCATCCGTCTGCGTCGCGGCGCCTCGCTCAGCGACTTCGCCGACCGCATCGACGTCAACCCCGCCTCGCTCATCACGGTGCTGTTCGCGATGGGCGAGATGGCCACCGCCACCCAGTCGCTGGACGAGGACACCTTCAGCCTGCTGGGGGAGGAGCTCGACTACCGCATCGAGATCGTCTCCCCGGAGGACGAGGAGCGCGAGCTGCTCGAGCAGTTCGACATCGACCTCGACGCCGAGCTGGAGGAGGAGGACGACCAGGACCGCCTGCCTCGTCCCCCGGTCGTCACGGTGATGGGTCACGTCGACCACGGCAAGACCCGCCTGCTGGACACGATCCGCAACTCGCTGGTGCACACCGGTGAGGCCGGCGGGATCACCCAGCACATCGGTGCCTACCAGGTCTCCGTCGAGCACGACGGCGAGGAGGGCCCCGAGGACCGCGAGATCACCTTCATCGACACCCCGGGCCACGAGGCGTTCACCGCCATGCGTGCCCGCGGCGCCGACGTCACCGACATCGCTATCCTGGTGGTCGCGGCCGATGACGGTGTCATGCCCCAGACCATCGAGGCGCTGAACCACGCCCAGGCGGCGAACGTGCCGATCGTGGTCGCGGTGAACAAGATCGACAAGCCGGACTCCAACCCGGACAAGGTCCGCCAGCAGCTCACCGAGTACAACCTGATCGCCGAGGAGTACGGCGGCGACACCATGTTCGTCAACGTCTCCGCCCGCGAGAACCAGAACATCGACCAGCTGCTGGAGGCGGTCCTGCTGACCGCCGACGCGGCTCTCGACCTGCGGGCGAACCCGGACAAGGACGCTCGCGGCGTGGCCATCGAGGCGAACCTGGACCGCGGTCGCGGCCCGGTCGCCACGGTCCTCGTCCAGCAGGGCACCCTGCGGGTCGGCGACGCGATCGTCTGCGGCACCGGTCACGGCCGTGTCCGCGCGATGCTCGATGAGCACGGCGAGCAGCTGCAGGAGGCGACCCCGTCGCGTCCGGTCCAGGTGCTGGGTCTGACCTCGGTGCCCGGCGCCGGTGACTCCTTCCTGGTCGCCCAGGACGAGCGCACCGCCCGCCAGATCGCCGAGAAGCGCGAGGCCGCGAAGCGTGCCGCGGCGCTGTCCCGCGCCCGCAAGCGCATCAGCCTCGAGGACATCACCACGGCGATGGCCGAGGGCAAGGTCGAGACTCTCAACCTCATCCTCAAGGGCGATGCGGCGGGTTCCGTCGAGGCGCTCGAGGAGGCTCTGCTGGGCATCGAGATCGACGACCAGGTGCAGCTGCGGATCATCGACCGCGGCGTCGGTGCGATCACGATGAACAACATCAACCTCGCCGTCGCCTCCGACGCGGTGATCCTGGGCTTCAACGTCCGCGCTGAGGGCCAGAACGCCGAGTACGCCGACAAGGAAGGCGTGGAGATCAAGTACTACTCGGTGATCTACCGCGCCATCGAGGAGATCGAGCAGGCCCTGCGCGGCATGCTCCGCCCGGAGTACGAGGAGGTCGAGGTCGGCTCCGCCGAGATCCGCGACATCTTCCGCTCCTCGAAGTTCGGCAACATCGCCGGTTCCATCGTGCGCGGCGGCACCATCAACCGCGGTGCGAAGGCGCGCATCACCCGCAACGGTGTGGTCATCACCGAAGGCCTCGAGATCGCGGGCCTGCGCCGCTACAAGGACGATGTCACCGAGGTCCGCGAGGGCTACGAGTGCGGCATCAACCTCGGGTCGTTCAACGACCTGCAGATCGAGGACGTGATCACCACGTACGAGATGCAGGAGAAGCCCCGGCAGAACGCCTGAGGTTCCGACGCAGCGGCGACATCGCCGCTGCTAGGAGCCGACTCGATCATCACCTGCGGTGCCTGATACAGCGCGCCCCGGTCCGGATCCCGGACCGGGGCGCGCCCCGTGGCATGATCGACGGGCCGATCACCCCGTGAGCCCGGAAGGAGGGACCCGTGACCGACGGCATCACCCGTGTGCTGCTGCTGTGCGCGCCCTCCGCGAATCGCGTGTACACCGCCGCTGCGGGACCCCTGCTGGAGCGGGAGGCCGAACGGGTCCTCACCGCCCACCTGGGCACCCCCGCCACCGCGTCGGCACGCACCCTCGCGGGTGTGGAGTACCTGGAGATTCGCGCGAACGCTCCCCGGGCGGAGGTGGCGCGCATCGCCTCCACCCTCTCCGCCGTCCTCGGCCTCTTCGCCCTCGAGGACGACAGCGGGGACGAGCACACCGGGAACGAGGCGCTGCCGCTGCTGCGTCCCGTCCCCCTGGTCGACCCCCACCGCTGGGGCAGCGAGCTGGAGACCACCCTGAAGTACTCCGGCAAGACCAACGAGCAGTTCACCGCGCTGCTGCTGAATCTTGCTGCCGCCGCGTCTGATCGGCGAGAAGGCCTGCTGGATGGCAGCCTCGCGGTGCTGGACCCCATGTGCGGGCGCGGCACCACCCTCTCGCGCGCTGTGCGCCTCGGTCTCAGTCCCGTGGGCGCCGATATCGATTCCGGGGACCTCGAGGCCTACCGCGCGTTTCTGCTGACGTGGATGCGCAGCGAGCGGCTGAAGCACACCTCCAGCAGCGGCAGGCTGACCGTGGCCGGGCGACGCCTGGGCACCCGCTTCGAGGCCGAGTTCGCGCGCGACAAGGCCGCCCAGAAGGCGGGGGAGACCCAGCACGTGACCCTGCTCGGCTGCGACACCACAGCCGTGGGTGACGTCCTCGCCGCCCGCAGCGTCGACGCGCTGGTCGCCGACCTCCCCTACGGCGTGCAGCACGGCTCGCGCAGCGGGGGAGCGCTGCAGCGCTCCCCGCTGGAGGTGCTGCGCCGCGCCGCCCCCGTCTGGCGGGATCTGCTGCGCGCCACCGGCGGGATGGCCCTCGCGCTGAACCGCCACACCTGCCCCTACGAGGAGGCGGCGTCGGTGCTCACGGACGCCGGCTTCACCGTCCACAGCCGCGACGGGGAATTCCGTCACCGTGTCGACCAGTCGATCGACCGGGACGTCCTGCTCGCCGTCCGTTCTGACCACCCCCGTCCGCCGGCCCGGGCGGACGACCCCCGATGAGGAGATCCACCATGTCCACAGACAACCCCCGCGCCCTGCGCCTGGCCGACCGCATCCACCAGATCGTGGCCACGATGCTCGACAAGCGCATCAAGGACCCCCGCCTGGGATTCGTGACCATCACCGACACCCGGGTCACCGGGGACCTCCAGCACGCCACCGTCTTCTACACCGTGTTCGGGGACGAGGAGGAGCGGGCCGGGACCGCCGCCGCGCTCGAGAGCGCCAAGGGCCTGATCCGCCGCGAGGTCGGCAAGCAGACCGGGGTGCGCCTCACCCCCACCCTCGAGTTCATCCCCGACGCCGTCCCGGAGAACGCCCGCGCCATCGAGGATCTGCTGGCCGAGGCCCGCACCCGCGACGAGGAGCTGCGCGGTTCCCAGCAGGGCGCCGAGTACGCCGGCGGGGCCGATCCCTATCGGGTGCCCCGGGATGCCGATGACCAGCAGCGGGCCGAAGACGAACTGCAGGAGCCGCCCGCGACCGATGACGAGGAACCCCGGGCGTGACCCCCCGGTCCGGGATGCCGCTCGGGCAGCAGCCCCACGGGATCCTGCTGGTCGACAAGGCCCCGGGCCGCACCAGCCACGACGTGGTCGCGCGAGTCCGCTGGCTGCTCGGCACCAAGAAGGTGGGGCACGCCGGAACCCTCGACCCGATGGCGACCGGTCTGCTGGTCCTCGGCATCGGACAGGGGACACGGCTGCTCACCCACCTCGTCGGTCTCGGCAAGACCTACACC